>JAKOOI010000287.1 GCA_022701475.1 Weeksellaceae bacterium | reverse complement strand
AGAGCTTCATCAGATTGATTTCCCTGTCCCATTCCATCCAGACCGCCAGTCCACCGGAAGGTTTCTGAAACCGTATCCTGTCGCCCAAATGCGCATTCAGCAAAAGGCAGAAGTCATCCCTGCGTTCGCGGTACACCTTCAGTGATTTTTTCAGATAACGGCTGATTTCGCCTTCTGCAATCATTTCCCCCAGCACATGTTCCATCAGGATATCACCCTGCCGGTCTATAATGCCGAGGTATTTCCTCATTTCAGCCATCAGGTTTTCCGGTGCGACTATAAATCCGGTCCTGAAACCCGGCGCCAGGGATTTTCCAAACGACCCTATGTAGATAACCATCCCGCTGGTATCTGCACTGGCCAGCGGCAGGATAGGGCTGCGGTCATAATGGAAATCATAATCGTAATCGTCCTCCAGGATAATGAACCCGAATTCTTCTGCCAACTGTAAAAGCTGCAGCCGGCGTTGGGCACTCAGGGTTACAGTAGTGGGATAGTGATGATGGGGAGTAAGGTAGAGCATCCGGATTTTCTGCTTTGTACAGATTTCACGGAGGGCATCCACAAGGATACCGTCCTGATCTACCGGAACCGTAAGGATTGAAACGCCTGTTCTCTGAAAAATCATGTTGACGGAAAAATAGCTCAGGGATGCAACAACCACGGTATCTCCGGGAGACAGCAGGATCTCCGAAGCAATATAGACACTCATTTCCGTACTCCTCGTGATCAGCAGATTCGCCCGGGAAATGGGTAACCCTCTGGAAAGATTCAGGTATTCGGAAAGTTTTTCCTTGAAAAATTCACTCCCGTCATGATTGTAATTCCCTATTTTATGAGCCTTGCGCTTTAAAGCGGAACTGTATATCCTCGACTGCTGATCAATCTGGGTCAGACGGATGTCCGGAGAACCGTCGTTGAAGGCATAACGGCATCCTGACTGTTCAAAAGGATTATCCAGGATATTGGAAATCCTGAAGGAAAATCCTGTTCTTTCCGGATACCGGCCGAGACTTTTTTTACCGAAATTTGCTGAAGGAAGAGAACCGCTGTTCCTTACGCCAAGCACGAAGGTCCCTCTATTAGGAATGCTTTCCACCCATCCCTGGGCAAGCAGTTCATCATAGGCCGCAATCACCGTGTTCCGGTGCACGTTCAGTATATTGCCTAATACGCGCGTACCGGGAAGTTTTGTACCCACCGGAAGCGCTCCCCGCTGGACCGCATTGGTCAGCTGATTGGCAATCTGCATATAAACGGAGGTATCCGATGATTTATCAACGGATACAAAACTTCCGTAAGGAAATGAAACCGGACTATCCATTATCTTAAAACTGGTACCTTATAACCATCCGGCAATATACTACTTTTGACCAAAATTAAAAAGAATGAACTTTAATGAGCTTTTAATAACGGTAGTTCGGCAGGATCACACACATGCCAAATGGCTTAATACGCTTTCATGTATGGAAAATACAGGCGCAAGAAAAATTTCTGCCTGTGAGCATCCTTCCGAAGTAAACCTTATCCAGCTGAAACATGCGGCGGAAGAACACCGCCATGCCTATTACCTGAAAAGACAGATCCTCAAAATAGACGCAGCAGCATGCAAAGGCTATCATCATAACGAATTGCTGGCACCGATGGCCACCCGGCACTATCTGCATACACTGGACGTTCAGGCCTGCCGATACCTGAAACAGCATTTCGGCATGACAAAAGGAGAAATACCATATGCTGCCTATCTTTTTGTCACCTATGCTATCGAAGTCCGGGCGGACCGGCTCTATCCCGTGTACCAGGACATCCTCACCGCGCACGCTTCAAAAATAAACGTAAAATCCATTATTCTGGAAGAAGAAGGCCATCTGGAAGAGATGATCGGCCAGCTGGAAAGGTTTTCAGCAGACTGGAGGTTCCATGCGGAAGCGGTTTCCGCTATGGAAAATCAGCTCTATGAAGATTGGATCGGTGCCATCACGGGAGAAGTCATAAAGCGTGATGATGCATAAAGACTTTTTCCGTTTTCAGGAAGCTCTGGAAAAAAGACGGTACGAAGGAACTTTAAGAACGTTGAAGCACCCGCCATCCGGAACCGATTTCTACTCCAACGATTATCTGGGAATGGCACAGGACAAACATCTCAGGGAAATTCTGCTGCGGAACATCTCGGAGAATCCGGAATTGCTGAAAGGAAGTTCCGGATCCCGGCTGATCAGCGGAAACAGCGAACTCGCCGGTGAAGTGGAAGCCTGTATTGCCCTCAGGCACGGCTATGAAGCGGCATTGCTTTTTCCATCCGGTTATAATGCCAATCTGGCGCTGTTCTCCACGCTTCCCACCCGGCACGATATGATTATTGTAGATGAAAATATTCACCGTTCCGTACATGACGCCTGCAGATTGTCCCATGCCCGGAAGCTGAAGTTCCGGCATAATGACGTCAATGATCTTGAACGCATCCTCAGGAAACAGAACCGCCGGTGTTACATTGCTGCCGAGAGCCTGTATTCTATGGACGGAGACCTGGCGCCTCTTCCTGAACTTGCCGGGCTGGCAGAAAAATACCATGCGGAACTGATTGTTGATGAAGCGCATGCTTTCGGAGTTTTCGGCTATGGCCTGGTCAGCCGTCATCGTCTGCAGCACAAAGTACTGGCCACCGTTGTTACCTACGGAAAAGCATTGGGAATGCACGGTGCAGCCATATTGACCAATGAGCTGATTTCTTCTTACCTGGTTAATTTTGCATCGCCTTTCATCTATACCACCGCAGCCCATGATTTTCTCTGGATGAGCATCCGGGAAGGGTACCGCTACCTGGAAACAAATGCCCGGCTGCAGGTACAGCTCCGGGAAAACATTTCTGTTTTCAGGGCACAGCACCTGCCGGGTCCGTCTTCGGAAAAGAGTCCGGTACAGGCCGTCCTTATCCCGGACCGCCGAAAATTAAACATGGTAAAAAACAATCTGGAAGAACATGGATTCCTGACGTATGCCGTATTCAGCCCGGCCGTAAAAGAAGGAACCGAGCGCCTCAGGATCTGCCTGCACAGCTTCAATACCCAAAAAGAAATCCTTGAACTTACCGCATTAATTAAAGAATATATTGACTGAAATGAAAACTACACCACTGACAGCACGACAGACGGAAAAACTAAAGCTGTTCGTAACCGGCATAGGCACCGGCGTAGGGAAGACGGTCTGCTCAGCAGTACTTGCTGCTTATTTCAGGGCAGATTACTGGAAACCCGTCCAGTCCGGCGATCTCGAAGAATCCGACAGCATGAAGATAAAACAATGGACTGCCGGAAACACGTTCTGTTATCCCGAGACCTACCGGTTTCAGCTGGCTGCTTCCCCGCACCAGTCTGCAAAACAAGAAAAAATCACCATAGACCTTGAACGGTTTACTATTCCTCAAACAGGCAACCCCCTTATTATTGAAGGAGCCGGCGGATTAATGGTTCCGCTGAATGACCATATCTTTATGATTGACCTGATCGAAAAGCTGAATATTCCGGTAGCACTTGTCGCCAGGAATTACCTGGGCTGCATCAATCACACCCTGCTCTCCGTAATGGCTTTAAAGCAAAAAGATCTGCAGCTCAGCTATCTGATTCTTAACGGCATTTTCCCGCCTGACACGGAGCGGATCATCTGCAGTGCTGCTGCACCGGATACACACATCATCAGAATTCCTGAAATTGAAAATATAACGAAAGAAAACATAGAATGCATCACCCACAGATTAACACTGATAAAATGAACACCCAGACCTTAAGACATGACTGGACCCAAGAGGAAATCGAAGAAATTTATCACCTTCCGCTGATGGAACTGATTTACAGGGCGGCTGCCATTCACCGCGAATGGCACAATCCGGCAGAAATCCAGCTGTCGACCCTCCTTTCGATCAAGACCGGCGGCTGCCCGGAAGACTGTTTCTACTGCGGCCAGGCTGCCCGGTACCAGACCAACATCAGGGTACAGGCGTTGCTCCCGACCGAAAAAGTAATCGAGCATGCCCGGAAGGCTAAAGAAGAGGGGGCCTCCAGGTTCTGCATGGCAGCAGCATGGCGGGAAGTACGGGATAACCGCGATTTCGACCGGGTTATTGAGATGGTAAAAGGAGTAAACGCACTGGGATTGGAAGTCTGCTGTACCCTGGGGATGCTTACCGAAGAACAGGCAGAACGCCTTCATGCTGCAGGACTGTATGCCTACAACCACAATCTGGATACCTCCGAACAATATTATAAGGAAATTATTTCCACCCGCACCTTCGATAACCGGATCAATACCATCCGCCATGTCAGAAAAGCAGGAATTACGGTGTGCTCCGGTGGGATCATCGGTCTTGGGGAAACCCATCAGGACCGGATCTCCATGCTGCTGACCCTGGCTACCATGCCGAAACATCCCGAATCGGTTCCTGTGAATGCGCTGGCAAGGGTAGCAGGAACTCCTCTTCAGGATCATCAGAAAACCAATACCTGGGAAATGGTCAGAATGATTGCCACCGCACGAATTATCATGCCTGCTTCCATGGTACGCCTGAGCGCAGGAAGAATTGAAATGACCGATTTTGAACAAGGCTGGTGTTTTATGGCCGGTGCCAATTCCATCTTTACCGGCGAACGCGAGACCCTGCTGGTCACTCCTAATCCCGGAGTGTCAGCAGATCTGCAGCTGCTGCAAACCCTGGGGCTGAGGCCTATGAAGAAGGAGACCGGAAAAGAAACCTGTCAGAAGAATCATAACCTGACATCATTACAGTAAAAGCATCATCTATGAATTTACAGCAACGCGACCGGGCTGTCAACTGGCACCCTTATACCCAGATGAAAACCGCTTCTGATGCCATTGCCATTGTCAGCGGAAAAGGGACCTGCCTTTTCGACGAAACCGGAAAGTCCTATATTGATGCAGTATCATCATGGTGGGTTACCCTGCACGGCCATGCCCATCCGTACATCGCTGCACGGGTCTCCGAACAGCTGAAAACCCTGGAGCAGGTCATCTTCGCGGGCTTTACCCATGAACCGGCCGTACAGCTTTCCGAAAATCTTCTGAAGCTGCTTCCGGACCTGCAGAGGAAGGTGTTCTATTCCGATAACGGTTCTACGGCCGTGGAAGTGGCTCTTAAAATGTGCATTCAGAAAGCCTTTCAGCAAGGCAGGCGGAAAACAAAAATCCTGGCTTTCCGGGGAGCGTATCACGGCGATACCTTTGGCGCCATGTCGGTGAGCGGAAGAAGTGCCTGGACCGAACCTTTCGGGGAAATGCTCTTTGATGTCATTTTTATTGATCCGCCGGTCCCGGAAAACATGAACAGGCTGAAGCGCTGTATTACAGATCATAAAGACGAAATTGCCTGTTTCATTTACGAACCTCTGGTACAGGGAGCTGCCGGCATGCTTATGCATCGTCCGGAAGACCTTTCTGTACTCATGAAGTACTGTCGGGAGCAGAAAATACTGATGGTCCAGGATGAGGTATTCACAGGATTCGGCAGGACGGGAGCGCTGTTTGCCGCAGATTATCTCACGGAACAACCGGACATCATGTGCTTTTCCAAAGGACTGACGGGCGGAACGATGCCCATGGGAATTACTACCTGCTCCGATGAAATTTTTAATGCTTTTTTATCAGATGATCCTTACAAAACCTTATTTCACGGACATTCATTTACGGCAAATCCGCTGGCCTGTACCGCGGCATTAGCCAGTATGGAACTGCTGCTGGCAGAAGAAACCTCTGAAAAGATCCGTATGATATGCAGGAAGCACTCCGCTTTTACAGACATCCTGAAGCAACATCCGAAAGTTGACCATGCAAGACAGACGGGAACCATCATTGCATGGAACATCGTAAGCGGTGAACAAACCTCCTATTTTAATGATTCCGGAAAAGAGATCTATAACGAATTTCTGAAACGGGGTATCATCATGCGCCCGCTGGGAAATATCCTGTACCTGGTGCCGCCATATTGTATTACTGAACAGGAACTCGATTTCCTTTACCGCCACATTATTGAGGTGATGGATCTGGTACAATAAAGCGGCGTTTGATGTGCTGTTGCAGGAAAGGTATACGTTTGTGAGATACCTTTCCTTTTTATTTACCGGATGTTAATAAATTGCTAACCCTGAATATTTTATATTGAAAACCGGCGGGACCCCGAATATATTTTGTTAAAGAATGATAGGTAATGAAAACAGTTTCTTACTTTTGAGAATTAAAACAGAAGTATGAAGGTTTATACAGAACGGTTGATGCTCAGGGAAATGACTCCTGAAGACGGGGAATCTATATTCCGGTACCGGTCGGATGCGGATACCAACAGGTTTCAAAGCTGGATTCCGGAGTCTTCCGGGGAGGTGGAACAATTTATTAAAAATCATATCAAAGACTTTAATGTTCCCGGGACATGGTTCCAGCTCCTGATAGCAGATAAAGACAGCAGCAGTGTAATTGGTGACATCGGGGTTCACTTTACCGGATCCGACGGGCAGCAGGCAGAACTCGGAATTACGGTCGGTAAAGAATACCATCATAAAGGATATGCCACGGAAGCGCTGAAGGGAATCATCGGATATCTGTTCCGGGATCTCCGCAAGCACAGGATCACCGCATCAGTCGACCCCAGAAATGCCGCTTCTATGAAACTTATGGAACGTATAGGGTTCAGAAAGGAGGCGCACTTTATCAAAAGCCTTTTCTGGAAAGACGAATGGGCGGATGATGTCATTTACGCTATTCTCAGAGAAGAGTGGGAAACCATGCAGTAATGTTCACTTGGCTTATTTTTTGAACCTTTTCAACCTAAACAATCAATATGGAATCCGTATTATTCCTGCAGCTGGACTGGAAGGAACTTTTCATGGGCCAGGAAGAATGGCCTTTTCTCCTTGAAATCATTCTCCGTACCGTTATTATGTTCATTACCATTATCCTGGGACTCAGAATCCTGGGCAAAAGAGGCGTAAAACAGCTTTCGCTCTTTGAACTGGTAGTCATTATCGGCCTGGGATCTGCGGCCGGAGACCCGATGTTTTACAAAGAAGTGGGCATTCTCTCATCCATTATCGTATTTGCGGTGATCATCATGCTCTACTCGGCAGTTACTTATCTTATCGGTAACAATAAATTCTTTGAAAACCTGTTGGAAGGTAAACCAATCTGCCTGATCGAGAAAGGAGAATTTTCCATTGAGAATTTTAAAAAAGAAAATCTCGGAAGTGATGAGTTTTTTGCTGAACTGAGACTGCAGGGAATCACGCAACTGGGCCAGATTGATATAGCAATAGAAGAGGTTTCCGGGGATATCAGTGTATTTTTCACAGAAGATGATGAAGTGAAATACGGCCTTCCCATCATGCCAGGCTCTCTGGAAAACCCGTTAAAGACCATCAGTATTAAGGGACATTATTCGTGCACCTTCTGTGGTCATACTGAAGAAAAGGAAAGCGGTAATGCAGGGAAATGTGATAAATGCCGGAGAGAAAACTGGATAAAAGCCTGCGGCAAAAAAAGAATAACCTAAAAAAAAGGCTCCAAAGGAGGAGCCTAAAAAAACACAAATGATGAAAAAAAATTATTTCGATAAACAAATATACTGATTTATAAACGACATTAAGTATAGCATAACATTTATTTATAAAATCTATCACTATTCTGATATACCCGCATTTAAATCCCGGGAGGTAGTGGAAGCTCCGACAGCAAATAGCATCAGAACCGTACCGGCAAAAATGCCTGCAATAATTCTTTTTATTCTTTGCGGATGACTTTTTCCCAAAAATGCAATCCGCCTTTTCTGTTTCGTTTTCATATATATATACCATCAAATCATACACCAATTTCAGTGCAGAAGTCAGGAATAAACTATATTTATGACCGACCGGCTGTTTACGGAAATTTAGATCATACCCGGGTTATATGAAAAAGAATTTTTACTGTTCGCTCCGTTTCTCTGTTCTGGTCTGTCGTGAGCCGGATCATAATTGCAAAAGCAGAAATTCCTTTATATTTGATAAGAGCATAATACACTTAGATTCAATTTAAAATGCGAAAGCTTCTCTTGTAATAGGAAAGCTTTTGGTATTGTCGTAAAAATAATTTTAGTAGAGTAAGGTGATTTCACCGGGCGCAAACCCATCCGATTCACAGGATGAGTGCCGACAATCCGAAAGCATGAATTCTTCAACACTACATAATTCCCGGTTTCCATGACTGTATTTAAAAAAAATTCCTTCCCGGAAAGGGAAGGAACACACCTAACATTTAGAAATTCTGCTAGACAATAAACATTTGTGCTATTGCCTTTGCAGCGTCTCCTGTTAAAATTTCGTCGTAGGCTGCAGAACCTGCCGCCGCTCCAAAGGCGGTCGCTGTATTGAAGCCTGCCTGACTGGTAAGATCTTCTCCTACATACACTTTACTGTTGACAGCAGCCGGAATATTTCCGCCGTCTGCACCTTCAATCCACCCTTTGTTAGCCCTCATCCTTCTTACCTGGGAAGCATGTCTTGCTTCTACCGAATGAATCTGTAATGCCGCCTGAAGGATATCCTTATTAGCCATTACATTACCTGCCTGTCCTTTATATGCTCTGACACCGGTATCTTCAAATGCCTGTGCCAGGGTTAAGAACTGGCTGTAATCCGTAAAAGGAGAAAATGCACCTCCAACAGTATAGTTAAAGTTCGGTTTTGCGATAGGAGCCTCTCCAAGAGAAGTGATGGCTGCTTTCAGAAAAGTAACGTGGGCTGCTTCATGTTTTGAAATCTGCAGGAAAACCGGTCTGTCAGAGGATGGGATCAGACCCGCTTTTGCCAGACCCTGAGCATAATAATCATCTTCCAGATATTCAAGGGTAAGGGCAAGCTGTAGTGCATCAGTCAATGCACTTTTGGCAGCAATTCCCGTGGATGCAGTACTCACTGTTTTCTGTGCTTTCACAGAGTTGGTCATTAATGCTCCCAAACCCAGCGGTGCCGCTGCAATGGCAGCTTTTTTACCGAATGAGGAAATCTGGGTAAGGGTTTCCAGTCTTGATGCTTCCGTGGTGAAAAATTTATCGTCAGAAAGTCTGTCCAGTAGTTTTAGAATGTTCATAATGTAATTTTTTGTGAAGTGAATAATTAACCGATGCCTTGTTCTTTCCAGGTAAACGGAGTCTTGAAGAATGTTCCTGCTGCCGCTACAACTTCCTTAGGTGTTTTTGCAGCATCAAGTCCGGTAGTCGGATTAACGATATCATCACCGGAGAAGTCAGCGGATCCCGGATTGATCATGTTTCTGATGGCAGCGGCATGTCTTGCTTCTACAGAAACTATTTTTCCTGCTATCACCAGATAGTCGGCATTGGAAATGTACCTTCCCGCTCCGTTGTAGGCAGCAACACCGGTATCTTCAAGCGCTTTGGCAGTAGCCAGTACAGAGCTTTTATTATTAAAATCCACGCCGGGATACTGGAACTCAAGCTTAGGCAGTACATTGGAGGTTGCGCCGCTGATGGCTGCTTTGAAGAAATCCCTGTGAATTACTTCATGGTGGTACAGATCAGTGAAAACTACTTTTTCAGCATCGGAAATTCCGGAGTAAAAGTTATTCACCACTTTCGTGTAAAAATCCGCTTCCAGCTGTTCAAGGGCGTATGCATAATTCAGTACGCCTACGTCGCCTTTTCCAAGGTCGAATACGTTATTGTCAACATAATCGAAATCGTTGTCATCACAACCTACAAGGGTTAAACCGGCCATGGCAAGGCCGATACCGCTCAGCTTCAGAAAGTTTCTTCTGTTGGTATCAAGAGTTGCTCCCTGATTTGAAACTTGAATTGTTTTTTTCATAATATTATCTGTTTAAGTGTTCACTTTAATTAAAATAGAGAAAAAACAGCATAAAGGATTTATGCTGTTTAACAACTAACAAACCATTACGGCATTAATACCGTGTCTATAACGTGAATGACCCCATTAGACTGATTCACATCAGCTATTGTTACTTTAGCATCATTTCCTTTAGCATCTTTTACGTAAAGATTTTTACCTTTTGTCCAGAAGGTAAGTTCTTCGCCTTCTACCGTCTTCATCATGGCTTTACCGTTTCCGGCTTTTACCGCTGCCCAGATCTGGCTGGCATTGTATTTCCCGGGTAGCACATGGTAGGTTAAAATTTTGGTAAGCATCTCTTTGTTTTCCGGTTTTACCAGATTATCAACAGTGCCTTTCGGAAGTTTGTTGAACGCTGCATTGGTAGGAGCCA
>JAKOOI010000270.1 GCA_022701475.1 Weeksellaceae bacterium | reverse complement strand
GGGAAGGGCACTGTTCCAGGGGTTCATATCGATACAGCCGAGATTATTGAGATAAGCCAGCGTAGCTTTGTCATTACAGAAAATATAGTCGATATATTCATCGGTAGACTCTGAAAATACCTTGGTGGTCTTGATCCACTCCGGGATGTTTTCCCCGGCATCTTTCTGATAAAATCCCTGTTTTTCAATTCCGTTGGGAAAACGGTTCAGGGAGAGCGGACGGTTCTTAAGATGGGGCAGGATAAAATCTGCCACCGACTGATAGTAGGTGATGATATCACCTTTGGTGATCCGGTCTTCAGGAAAATAGATTTTATCCTGGTGGGTCAGCTTTACTTTGTGGCGGTTTAACGTGATTTCAGTTTCTTCATCAGAAACTCTGGTCTTTCTGGTAACAGTGGTTTTCGGTTTCATATCTTCAGGGTTTTCGGTAATGGAGCGGGCTGTGCCCTGTATTTCTTCCGGCTCTTTATCTTCCCGGATGGTAACAAAGACCGGATGGCGGAAGATGCCGTCATTCGTAATTTCGGAATACTTGATTTCGCAGACCAGTTCCGGACGGATCCATGTAACCGGTGAATTGGTTTTAGGTGTTTTTTCAAACGGCGGTTTTTTTACGGTCATCGCTTCCAGCCTTTCACGGATTTCCAGCAGCGATTCACGGTTAAATCCTGTCCCCGTATGTCCGCAATAGATCAATTCGTCATTGACATATTTTCCCAGAATCAGGGCGCCGAAGCCCACCCTGGAGCCTTTCGGTTCCGTAAATCCGCAAATGATGGTTTCGTCAGTCTGTGAAAACTTCACCTTCAGCCAATCGGTAGTCCTGTGGTTTTCCACGTATACACTATTTGATTTTTTAGCAATCATACCTTCCAGGTTCAGTTTATTCATCTCTTCGAAAAAGCGGGTTCCCTTTTCCTCCACATGGTCACAGTACCGAATGACATCGGTTTCAATAAGGGCCTCTTTCAAAAGCTCTTTTCGCTGGATCAAGGGGAGATTTTCCGTAGAATGGCCGTTCAGCCAGAGCAGGTCGAAAACCTGGTACACTAAAGCGAGGTCAGGGTGATCGCCGATTTGCTGCAGCAGCTGGAAGTTCGGCCGTCCTTTTGAATCGTAAGCCACAATTTCCCCGTCCAAAATCATCTGATGTTCCTGCCGCCTGAAATCCCGGGCTACTTTTTCAAATTTGGAAAGAAAGGAAATCCCGTTCCGGGAATAGAATTCAGGCTCATCTTGGCTAAGGTCGGCCACCGCCCTGTAGCCGTCCCATTTGATCTCGAAGATCCAGTCTTTATGGTCGAAAGGTTCGCCATGGAGCTTAGCCAGCATCGGATGGATGAAAGAGGAAAGCTTCTTCTCTCCAGTGAGCGCACTGGGATCATGAAATGGTTTGGGATGCTCTACGCTGGTTTTTTGCCGGTTTTCGGGCTTTTTTTTTCCTCCAGGAATTCGGTGACTGCTGATGTTGAGGAGGTATGGTCTTCTGCATCATAGCTGCTCGCAGCAAATTCATCTTTATGCTTGATCAGCAGCCAGGCATTACCTTCTGAATTTTTCATTCTGACCAGGGCAAATTCACCTTTCAGTTTTTTACCATGGAGAATAAATTTCAGGGAGCCTGCCTTCAGTTCCTTCAGCAGTTCCTTTTCATCGGAAAGCTTGCTGGTATTATCCAGCGGTTCATAGGTTCCGCTGTCCCAGATTTCTACCTGGCCGGCACCGTAATTTCCTTCGGGGATGTTGCCTTCAAAATCTTTATAATCGTACGGATGGTCTTCTACCATCATGGCAAGGCGTTTATCTTTCGGATCCAGGGAAGGGCCTTTCGGCACGGCCCAGCTTTTCAGGACGCCGTCCATTTCCAGCCTGAAATCGTAATGCAGCCGGGAAGCAGCATGCCGCTGGATCACAAAGACCAGCTGACTGCCGCTTTTCTTTACGGAACCTTCCGGTTCACTGGTTTCATCGAACTTCCGTTTGTTATGATAATCTTTAAGAGCCATCAGGATGCATTTTTAGATTTGGAATTCTGTAAACTGGCCTTGAGCTGTGCCATCAGGTCGATCACCTTACCGTCTTCGGCAGGCTCCGCTTTTTTCGCTTTGACGGTTTTGCCCTTCGCCTTCTGCTTGATGATCTTCATCAGCTCATCCGAATAATTATCTTTATATACGGTCGGGTCGAAATCCTGGGAAAGCTGTTCGATCAGGTTGACGGCCATTTTAAGTTCGGCCGGTTTCGGCGGTTTTTTGGCCGGGATCTTCAGGTCGCTGTAATCACGGATTTCTTCAGCAAACCTCAGCCGGTTCAGTACCAGAATATCATCATTGTAAGGCCGGATCATACCTATGGCTTCGCTTTCCCGCAGCACGAAAGTACCGATGCCCACCATTTCCGTCTTGGAAAGGGCTTTCATCAGCAGCCGGTAAGCATTCTCACCATTTTTCTGGGGTTCCAGGTAATAAGGATTTTCAAAATAAACTGAATCCACTTCTTCTTCCCGTACAAACTGGTCGATGGAAAGGATCTTGGTTTTCTCCGGACTGGCTGCTTCATAATCGTCTTCATCCAGGATGATGTATTTGTCATCCATCAGATAGCCCTTTACAATATTTTCCCATTTCACTTCT
>JAKOOI010000480.1 GCA_022701475.1 Weeksellaceae bacterium | reverse complement strand
GCATCATTTTGAAATTTGTAATAAATGAAATGATTTAAGATTTAATGAAAGATACTATGAAGCGGAATGTATTTAAAATCCTCTGTACCGGAGTTTTACTGGGCACCACGTGTGTGATGGCTCAGACCTCTGTCATTGAAAATATCAGGAAGAATCCGAAGGCTCCGTTTTCTTATGCCGAACTTTCGGTAAAGGAAGGCGGGAAATGGGAAGCCGGTAAATACGCCGGCGGAACCTTTAAGAACATCCAGGAACTTATCCTTCCGGAATCGCACACCGACCACTCCACTTACATCCGTTACGAAGGAATCGGGCTGGAAAACAACCGGATCGGCTACCGGCTGTACCTGGACTGGAGAAACGCTACCGATATTTTCGGGAAAAAAGTAAACACCCTGGTCCTGCCGGATGTAGGACAGGACGGTTTTGAGTCGTACCATCACGATGCGCCGTGGGGACAGGACATCCTGAAATCCGGCCGCACCATCGGCATCGGTTCATACGGAAGATACGATGAGCAGAACGATTATGTGGAAACTTTCAAAACCGTAAAAAGTACGACGGCCAGAGTATATAATGAAAAAGGACTTTCGTATGCCACCGTCAGCTATAAAGGCTGGAAAACCTGGGGCGATGCCATTGATGTGGATTCTAAACTCACCATCTTCAGCAGGGACCGTTTTGTAAAGGTGGATTTAAACCTGAGCAATTCCATTTCAGGGTTATGTACCGGAATCGTAGCCTTTAAGAATATCCCGGTAAAACAGGGCATCAGCAAAAATAAAAAATGGGCGTACCTGGCCACCTATGGCAATCAGACCGAAACAAAGAAAGACGACCATCTGGGCATGGCGGTCTTCTATCCTCTTGACAGTTTCGATAAATATGTACAGACCAAATCTACCCACACCATCGTTTTTAAGAAAACAAAAAAGGTGTCCTATTATTTTTTAGCGGCATGGTCAATGGAGCCCGATGGGATTACCACTGAAGAATCTTTTTACGATGACCTCGACCAAAAACTCGAAACTTTAGATAACAGCAACACCCTTTAAAATCAGAAAAATATGAATTTCATCAGTCATCACATAAAACTGCTCGCATTTACGGCTTTAAGCTCCGGAATTTTCCTGTCCTGTGCACAATCGCAAATGGCAGCCCGGCCGAAAACGGAAACTTCCGGACCGCAATCCGAAAAGGTGGTTCCTGCCAACCTGAAATGGTCCGAGAGAATGATGCTTTCCGAAATGCACCGCTTCCCGGAGGCCTGGATGCTGGACTTCAGCAAAAGCCCGAAATGGACCTACCCTTCAGCCATTGTCCTCGATGGTGCCGAACTTTTATATGCCAGAACAGGCAAAAAAGAATATGATGACTACATCAGCGGCTTCGGTGAAAAACTGGTGCAGGAAGACGGAACCATCCTCACCTACGAACTTGAAAAATACAACATCGACCTTCTCAACAGCGGGAATGTCATCCTTTACCTCTACGAAAAAGAAAAAAAGGAAAAATACCTGAAAGCCCTGCAGACGCTCCGCCGGCAGATCGACGGGCAGCCGAGGACCAGAGAAGGCTCCTTCTGGCACAAAAAAATATACCCGTACCAGGTCTGGCTGGACGGCCTGTACATGGGGATGCCTTTCTACGCCCATTACACCCACGATTTCAACAAAGGTTCCGAAGCCGCAAAAGCATACGATGATATCGTTTTCCAGTTCGATTCGGTACAGAAGAATCTGCTGGACAAAAAAACAGGACTTCTTTACCATGCATGGGACGAAAGCAGGAAAGAAGCATGGGCAGACAAGCAGACCGGGCTTTCCCCGAATTTCTGGGGACGGGCCATGGGCTGGTACGGTATGGCGATGGTAGACGTGCTGGACTATCTGCCGCAGAACCATCCGGGAAGGGCAAGACTGATTTCCTATCTCCGGTCTTATGCGGATGCCATTATTAAAGTACAGGATAAAGACAACGGGCTTTGGTACCAGGTATTGGATAAGCCACTGGAGAAAGGAAATTATACCGAAGCAACGGCCTCGGCGATGTTTGTGTATACCATGATCAAAGCGGTGAACAAAGGCTATCTGCCGAAATCCTATAAAGCCTACGCAAAAAAAGGATACGACGGAATTATTAAAAACCTGATCACAGTAGACCCCAATGGCGTGGTAAACCTGAATAAATGCTGTGCCGTGGCAGGCCTCGGAGGCAAACCCTACCGCGACGGTTCCTACGAATATTACGTCAATGAAGAAATCCGTTCCAACGATGCGAAAGGAACAGGACCCTTTATCCTCGCCAGCCTGGAGTTTGAAAAATAATTGATTTTAATCAGATAAGAAGATGAAGATGGATATTGTATCAATAGAAATGGGCTTCAGCCTATTCAACTTGTAACATGCAATGACCGGCTTTAGCCAAAACCTATTATGAAATGTCCGGATTTTATGAAGAAAAACATTGTACACCTAACAGCCGTTACCCTATTCTCAGCCGCCTCAGTATACCTGAACGCGCAGGAAAAACCGTACGTCTCCGAAGTATGGACGGCCGACCAGGGAAAAACCTATAAAAACCCGGTCCTGTATGCGGATTATTCCGATCCGGATGCGATCCGTGTGGGAGAAGACTATTATATGACCGCTTCCAGCTTCAATGAAGCGCCGGGACTTCCCATCCTGCACTCCAAAGATATGGTGAACTGGAAACTGGTGAACTATGCCGTGACGGATGTCCTGCCCAACGACTATTTTTCCGTTCCGAAAAGAGGCGACGGCATCTGGGCACCCAGCATCCGTTTCCACAAAGGTGCATTCTATATTTACTGGGGCGATCCCGATTTTGGAATTTACATGGTGAAGACCAAGGATCCGCTCGGTCCATGGGAAAAGCCGGTGCTCGTGATGGAAGGCAAAGGCCTGATTGACGCCTGCCCGTTCTGGGATGAAGACGGAAATGCCTATCTGGTGCACGGCTGGGCCGGGAGCCGCGCCGGTGTAAAAAGCCTGCTGACCATCAACCGGATGAATACCGAAGGGACAAAGGTGCTTGACAAAGGAACCCATGTCTTCGACGGCCACGATGCGCATCCAACGGTAGAAGGCCCGAAAATGTATAAGAGAAACGGCTACTATTATATTTTTGCTCCGGCCGGTGGCGTCGCCACAGGATGGCAGCTGGCATTACGGTCAAAAAGCATTTACGGACCTTACGAAGAAAAGATTGTCCTGGAACAGGGTTCAACAAAAATCAACGGGCCGCATCAGGGCGCGTGGGTGGATACGCCTTCAGGAGAAAACTGGTTCTATCATTTCCAGGATGTGGATGCCGGCGGAAGGGTGGTTCATCTGCAGCCGGTGAAATGGGAAAAAGACTGGCCCGTGATAGGAACCGACAACAACAAAAACGGGATCGGCGAACCGGTTCTGACCTATAAAAAACCTGATGTCGGCAAAACCTACCCAACCGTTATGCCGGCGGAGACCGATGAGTTCGACGGTGAAAAAGCGGGACTGCAATGGCAATGGAGCGCCAATGAAAATATCGTCTGGTCTTCCAAGCTTCCCGGACAGCAATTTTTACGGCTATTTTCAATGAAAATACCTGAAGGGGAAAAGAACCTGTGGAATGTCCCGAACCTGTTAACCCAGAAATTCCCTGCTCCGGAGTTTTCAGCCTCCACCAAAGTAAAGCTGATCCCGGAAGAAGCCAAAGAGGGGAAAACCGCCGGATTGCTGGTCATGGGACTGGATCATCAGTCTATTGTGAT
>JAKOOI010000053.1 GCA_022701475.1 Weeksellaceae bacterium | reverse complement strand
GCATCCTATAAAGGCCGCGTGTGGGAAGCCTGGTTCAGCAAAGAATATCCGGTGAGCGACGGACCCTACACGTTTTCCGGGCTGCCGGGAATTATTGTCAGCCTGAAAGATGCTGAAAATGACCATATCTTCAATCTGGCCAGGATCAAAAAAGTAAGCCGTATCCTGCCTCTTGTTCCTAAAGGTGGTAAACAGGTAACCTTTCCCGAATACCGGAAGATCATGAACGGCTTCACCTTCTCCAGCGAGGATATCGAAGGCATGAATATCAATAACGAAACCGGAAATGCAGACCTTCAGCTGAAAGGCGGTTACAAAGCCAGAATAGGACTGGATGCCATGAAAAAATCCGAAGATATGGATAAGGAGATTGCCAGGCGGCTGCGCAGGACCGATAATCCTATTGAAAAGGAATAGCTATGGCTGATGGCTGATGGCTGATGGCTGATGGTTAATGGCTAATTGTTGATGGAGACCGTATTAAGACCCTTTAAGCGTTCAATGCTGAAAGGGTTTTCTTTGAAGCCATCATATAAATTGATGATATTGCCCAAGGTTCCGGGAAACCGTCAGTATAAATCGTTAAAAAAACTTATTTTTGCTTTTTATAATATTTCACATGTCTACAACGTTACTATTAAAATACTTTCCGGAACTTACAGAAACCCAGATCGAACAGTTTAACAAACTCGAAGATTTATACGGGGAATGGAATGAGAAAATCAATGTAATCTCCAGAAAGGACATGGAGTCCCTGTACGAAAAGCATATCCTTCATTCCCTGGGAATTGCCAGGGTGATGCAGTTTGCCCCCGGAACAAGAGTGCTGGACATCGGTACGGGCGGCGGTTTCCCGGGAATCCCGCTGGCCATCCTCTTCCCGGAAGCGCAGTTTACACTCATTGATTCCATCGGAAAAAAGATCAGTGTGGTGAATGCAGTGGCAGAGGGGACAGGGCTGAAAAATGTAACCGCCATCCATGGCAGGGCAGAGAAGGTAAAAGAGAAATTTCATTTTGTGGTCAGCCGGGCGGTTACCCAAATGCCGGAATTCCTGAGATGGCTGAAAGGGAAGTTTGAAAAAGAACAGCTGAATGAGAAACATAACGGCGTACTGTACCTGAAAGGCGGCGACCTGGCAGAAGAGCTGGCCGGATTGAAATGTGAAATCTTTAGTCTCAAAAATTACTTTGAGGAAGAATTTTTCGATACCAAAAAAGTGGTCTACCTCTCAAAAGGGAACTTCAATTCGTAATCTGAAATTAAAAAATCAGGACTCATTCCTGATCCTGGTATAGTGATCATCAAAATTTTGTAGTTATGAAAAATTTTATCTCCCTGGGTTTTTCTGTACTGGTCCTGGGATTATCGGTACTTTCCTGTAATGATGACGAAGATTATCAGACGATAGAATCGACAGACAAAATAAAGGTCGACAGCGTGAAGATCGTCAGCGATACGATGGATGTATTTACCATCCAGAGCATCAGGACGTACTCTTCATATGCTTCCCAGTGCGAGGGATTTTACGGATACGATTATGTGCATACCGGGAATCTCACAAGATCGGTAACGGCATATCAGTATAAAACGGATGGCCCGTGCACCCAGAAACCGTATACGGCAGCCAGCCAGATCAATTTCAGCCCGCAGCAGAAAGGGACCTACACGTTAAGGTTCTGGAGCGGCGGCAACAGCTGGATTACCAAAACAATAGTAGTGGAATAAAAAATATGAAATGGATTTTTGCAGCCTGTTTCCTGGCTTCAGGCTTCTTTTACGGTCAGAAAATTTACTGGCAGGAAGGGCTGAAGCTGAAATGGGAAAACTTTAAAAGCCGGGTAAACAATCAGAGAGGATCCAACGTAGTAGCCTATACCAACTGCGGCTGGTCTTATTCCTATGTGAAATCTTCCAATCCGAAGGCTCCCATCAGAATAAAAGTAGAGACCATCTTCAATGAAAACCTATCGTGGAAAGATGATAAGCGCATCAATGACTACGTGCTCCTGCATGAGCAGAAACATTTTGATGCGGCGGAAGTCTATGCCCGGAAACTCCGGAAAGAACTTTCGGAGAAAATCAAAACGTCATCGGATTCGATAAGTACTTCAAAACGGTGTATAACCGCATCCTGAAAGAATACCAGTCGTTTCAGAAACAGTATGATGCGGAAACAAAAAACGGGATAGTTGAGGAAAAACAGGCGGAATACAACCGTATGATTGCAGAAGAATTAGAACATTACAAAAGCTACAGAACGTCTTGAAATTCCTGAAAAAAGTAATCCATGAACTGCTCTCACAGAATCCCGATCTTTCGGAGTTCAATGTGGTACTGCCCGGCAAAAGGCCGGTGGTCTTCATCCGCCGGATCCTTGAAGAAAACAACTACTCAGGATTCCTTCCGCACTTTTACACCATTGAAGAGCTCGTGAGCCATATTGCCGGCAGGCAGGAAATTAAGGGGATTTCCCTCTGGCTGTTTGCCTTCGATGTCTACAAAAGCCTGAACCTGATCCCGAATGACGATTTTTCCGAATTTCTGAAATGGTTCCCGACCCTGCAGAAAGACTGGGACGATATGCTGAAATTCAACGGCGATGATGAAGCCGTACTGCAGTACATGTTTGATGAAGAACGGATCAAGGAATGGGCACAGGACCTGGGAGAAGATGACGGAATCCCAAGGAAGAAATTCCTGACCTTCTGGAAAAATATGAGCGTATTCCTGCCGGTCTTAAAGAAAAAACTGATGGAAAAAGAATGGGCTACCTCCGGGATGATCCATGAGCAGGCCGGAAAGAATATTCCCGGCTTTGCAAGGGACAGCAGGGAGAAGTTTGTATTCTGCGGCTTCAATGCGCTGACACCGGTAGAGGAAAAGCTGGTACGCAGCCTCATGGAGTGGGATAAAGGCCAGTGCTTCTTCCAGGCAGACCGCTATTATTTTGATGACGAAAGACAGGAAGCGGGAAAATTTCTGAGAAACAATAAAACCTGGAAGGAATTTACCGACGAGCGGGTGTTCGAATGGGTGGAAGACGATTTCAGCCAGCCGAAAAACATCAGGGTCTATGAAGTTTCCGGAAATATTACCCAAACGAAGATCCTGCCGGAAATCCTGAAGGATATTGAAAATAAGACCTATTCCAATACCGCGGTGGTCCTGCTTGACGAAAACCTGCTTCCGGCCAGCCTGGACGCCATGCACGGTGTTCAGAACCTGAATATCACCATGGGATTCCCGTTAAAAAACCTTTCATTTTCAAATGCCGTAAAACAGCTGTTCTATCTTCAGAAACAGCTGGAGAAAAACAGGACTTCCTATTATTACCGGGATGTCTTTCCGATCCTTGAGGAACTGCCCGCCTCTCCCGAAGACGAGCAGGTCATCAATCATTTCAGAAGCAGCATAGAGCAGCGGAACATCGTATATATTTCGAGGAAGCTGCTGGAGGAGCTGCTGGGGAATCTCTCTTACTTTAACCTTCTCCGGAAGGCCGCATCTACGGATCTGTACCTGGATGAACTGATCAGGTTTTGCCGGCAGGTCAAATGGCTGGATATTGATGACATCCAGTATGAGAATGTTTCACATTTTGAAAATGCATTCAGGATCATTAAAAACCAGCTCTCGCCGTATCAGTTTGAGATCAGGATGGAGACCCTGGAAATCCTGATCAACCAGCATATCAATTCGGAAAGCATCGATTTCCAGGGAGAGCCGCTGCAGGGCCTCCAGGTGATGGGACTTTTGGAAACGCGGCTTCTTAATTTTGAAAATGTCATCCTGCTATCCGTAAACGAGGGGAAGCTCCCGCTGGGCAATTCGCAGAATACCTACATTCCTTTCGATATCAGGAAAGTATTCAACCTTCATACCTTCCTGGAAAACGATGGAATTTACGCCTACCATTTCTACCGCCTGATCCAGGATGCACAGAATGTCCACCTGCTGTTCAATGCATTGAGTTCAGGCGTCAATACCGGGGAAAAAAGCCGGTTTATCACCCAGATCGAAATGGAAGGCCCGCATGAGATCGAACATCTCATTATTGAAAATTCTTCGGAACCGATCATGACCGAGCCGGTGGAAATTGCTAAAACAGCGGTTGTCATGCAGATGCTGGAACGCTGGAAACAGAAAGTCTCCGCATCCCATCTTACCAGCTATCTTTACAACCCTATTGATTTCTATCTTTCCAAAATACTCAACACTTCGGAAAATGATGAAATAGAAGAGGAACTATCCGTAAAAAACTACGGAAACCTGGTTCATTACACCCTTCAGGATGTGTATGAAGTGCTTAGAGGTAAGGTTCTGACAGAAAATGATGTACAGAAATCAATTCACGGAATAGACCAATCGATAGAAAACGCCATCGGCAAGCTGAAACACCAGCCTGAATTTTACGATAAAGGAATGAATTACATCCACAAAGCGATTGCGAAAAAAGTCGTCGGAACCATTTTACACCATGACCTCGGATTGGTAAAAGAGGGGAACAGCCTTCAGATCCTGGATATTGAAAAACGGTTCGAAAGCGTTGATTTTTATCTGGAAGGGCAGGATAAAATCTCCTTCTTCGGATTCATTGACCGGATTGACCAGCTGAACGGCACTTTAAGGATTATCGACTATAAAACAGCCAAAATAAAAAATCTCGTTGTTAAGATCGAAGACGATAAAGTGGATGATTATTTCCGGAACAATGACCGTAAGCAGGCCCTGCAGCTCTGCATCTACCAGTATGTCGTCCAGAATCTCCCGGAATTCCGGGGACTGCCGGTAGAAACCGGAATCTGGAGTTTTGCAGAAGCCGCTAAAGGAGTGGTGGCCCTGCAGTTTGAAAAAGGGGACATCGGAACCGCCATGCAGTCGGTAAAAAGCCTGATCCTGGAAATCCTCAATCCTGAAGTGAATTTCACAGAACGCCTGAAACCTTATGCCGGATAAAATGTACTGGGGAAAACAGGGCTCAGGATAATCACCTTTCCATGAGACGTTTGTCTGCTCCTTATCATAACGTGAATTCGATGATATTAAATTAGTTTTAAATACTCTATATAAAATACAGGACAGAAAATCGGTTAGGTCTTTCTAAGAAGCATTGCCCTTCGAAGAAAGTAATATGGTCATTTCCCACACAAGACTGCTAACCGTTACTCCGGCAAAAGGAACTTCCTGCTTCCTTCTTGCTGATCCGGTTACCGGTTTGAGTTCACAATAAATGAGTTGTATCAATCAATAGCGTCGGGCTTTAGCCCGACGTCATGATAGCAGTATTCCTCCGGCTTTAGCCAAAAATCTATCCGCATTCAGCTCATGCCGGATCATCAGGCCTCCCGCAGTAAACGGGCTGAAATCAATTCTATTGACTGCACACC
>JAKOOI010000477.1 GCA_022701475.1 Weeksellaceae bacterium | reverse complement strand
TTTTATTCGCTACGTGTACGGTCCAGGTGATTTCACCGTCTTCCGCCGTCAGCTCCCGGATGATCTTTCCGTTTTCATCGGCCCCGAAAAGACGGAACCTTGCGGCCTGGCGTTTGATGCGGCCTTTGCTGTCGCGGAAATTTCCGGGATCCGTAACCGGTTCGTTAATCTGTTCCGGGATCAGGAAATATTCGTCCGGACTGTTTCCTACCCTGGCAACCCCTATGGCCGGATGGATGATTACTTTTTTAATTTGAGACATAATGTTATTGGTGTTTTAATTCGGATTAAACATTGAAAAACCGGTTTATTTATTCACTTATTTGTGATTTTATATAAATACGATCGTTAAAATCTACCGCTTTACTGACTCAAAATAACGAAGAATACAGCAGGTATCATTCAGTATTAGCTACCAATCGGTTCATACCGTAAAAATACTTATCCTGTATTCCGGGCCTGCCTGTTTACGCATCAGGAGAGGTCTGTAAAAGGCTTTCGGAAATGGATCGTTCCTGCTTGGTTTTACCGGTTTACCGGCCCGGGAAAATGCTGGAATTAATATCTCTTTCATGAACTTCATTATGCAATGGACATCCTATCCTGTTCTTTATCTTTCAGTCTGGGAAAAAATAAAGGCTCCTTATGATTGATATTCTTCATAAATCCGTATTTTGCCATTCTTTTCCTCAAAACTTATGATCATAAAATCTTATGAAATGAAAACAAAAATTGAAATCACCAACGGCCAGTATATTATCTACATTATTTTCAACAACTTCGCCAGCTGCCTGGTCATTAAAAAAGCGATGGCTGTCAACTGGCCGGACTGCCCGGATCTCTGCTCATCCGAATTTTATTAAACAGACATAAAAAATGACAATAACAGCCATTATATCAGGATCGATCATTTTATATATCCTCTACGAAATGGTAAACCGGTATAAACCAAAATCGAAAAAGGAAGCTGAACATCAGGAGCTTTCCAGCCGGACTGGTTCCACTGCTACGCAATCGAATGGATTGTATACCGAAGAGCTTTCCGCTGAAAGTCCCGCAGATACAAAGCAAAAGGAGAGAAACCGCCTCTACAGGGAAGCCGGTTTCATCAATATAAACTGCACCCGACTGGAGGATTTTATTATCAATGATCAGATCAATGCATTTGATCTCATGAAGCTTGCCCGTTTAAACGGGATCGATCTTCAGATTTCCGAAGGCTGGTATCCTTTGACCCTGGAACTGATCCGCGAACTCCATGAAAACGGCTGGGACAAAAAGGTTTCCTGCATCAAGGAAAAATATGCAGAGCTCAGGTTTTATACGGCTGATGCCTATGGCAGTGAACTCCACACGATCATTGAGAAATACACGGAGAAATCCCAGTCCATCTGCGAAACCTGCGGCGCCAGAGGCGAAACAAGATCAGACTCCGGCTGGGAGTATGTGGCCTGCAGGAAGCATTATCTGGAAAACAGGCCTACCATTTCCGCTGAAAATGTGGGTTTTACCTATAAGGGGATTGCTTACCGGTGGAATGAAGTGAAAAATATGCATTTCCATAGTTTTGATACATTTCAAGGGATCTACCGTTTTTTGATTATAAAATTCCATCAGAAAAAATCCGGGTACCAGGGTCCGGATGATAACCCGCTGTATGTGCCGGAACACAGTATCAGATTCGGGAATTTCCTGCAATTTTTATCCCGGCAGCCCTATGACAGTCCACTGTATTATTCCGGACTGGACAGGGATTACCTCAACCGTTTCAGGCATCCGGAGTTCTGCGAAATCTGCGGGTACCAAGCCGTATATCTTGGTGAATGCGAATGCTGTGAAAACAAAACCTGGGAATCATACAACACAACGATAAAAGGAGAAGACCTTCACGACTGGGAGAAGAAACAGGAACACATCAAGCTTTACCAGATCCTGTGGATCAGGGATGAAGGGGAAATCTATGAACAGCAGCAACAAAATTATCCTAAAAACCCGGAACACCGGTGGCTGTAACTTCCGAAAGATCTGAGATCTTTCGGAGCCATCTGAGGTCTTTCGGAGCTATCTGAGATCTTTTGGAGCCATCTGATCTTATCTTTGCCTCCTTATCATAAGCGGCGGAAAAATCAAACTTTGTGTCAAAAAATTCCGGAAGATCAGCTTTCAGCTGAGCGTAAACGAATCTTACAAACCATAGCTTCCCCGCGCCACCCTTACGCCTTTCCCGCTCCCCTTTCCATAAGCAAATGCGCGGCCTCCAGCATTTTTACCAGTTGAAGATACGGACCGATTACCTTACGGTTTTCTTCACCTTTGGAACTCCCGAGCGAGAAGTAGACGAGAGACGACAGGAACCCATCATAGTCTTCCCTGCTGAACTTGCGGAATGCCTTCCGGAACACCTGTAACGGATCCCGGAACTCTTCCTCCGAGAGCGAACCCAGCGCAAGTCCGGAAAAATGGGTTTCCGCAGCTAAAAAGGCGGTCTGCCTTTCCTTATTCTTCCCAGCCATCACCTGACCGGCCCGCACCAAAGACCGCAGCGACAGGTACAAGTGGAAGACTTCTTCAGGATATTCACTGAACCGGGCCTTCCGCCGTACCGAACACTGCACCATCGCACTCAGGGCTTCCTTCACCACCGCCAGGTCATTGAACTGGAAAAACGCCTCCAGCAGTCCTGTTACGGAATGTTTACGGGTGCCGGACCAAAACCGGGCCTCAAAGTCTCGTTTCTTCTTTTTCATCATTTTGTTTTTAAGGGGTTATTGATTTTCTGATGTACAGAATTTTGAATTAATAAATTCCTTTACTGTAAATTCAAGTGCAAATGTAAAACAAATTTTTTATTGTAGTTTAATTCGACTACAAATTTTTATTTAAAACTTTTGAAATTGCTCGTATATCAAGCGTAATGGATAAAATTGAATTCCGATTGGCTTTTGGGAAAAGA
>JAKOOI010000221.1 GCA_022701475.1 Weeksellaceae bacterium | reverse complement strand
TGGTCCATACAACAATTCCTGGAAATTCCGGTAACCGTTGAACTGGACGGGACTTTCAGTGATAAAAACCTGCTGAAACAGGCAGAACAATCGGCGATGGAAATACAGAAAGCCTACCCGAATGTGGGAATAGTAGCCAATACGTTCCGTTTTACCCAAGGGGAAGAAGTGAATTATTATGCCACGCTGTATGCAGACGGCAAGCTTCATGTATCAGAACCGTATTACTCAGAAAAAGTAGAGGAAAGGGTCGGCAGCGGCGATTCCTTTATGGCCGCACTGATCCATGGAATCATCAAAGGTCATCCGGCACGTCAGATTTTAGAAGACGCCACAAAAGTTGCTTTCCGGAAACTTTTTGTGAAAGGCGATACCATCAATGAAACCATCAATATCGAACAACTATGAGCCAGTCAGTCATTCAGCAGATCAAAAACCAGAAGATCGTTCCTTTATTTTACCATGAATCCTTTGAAGCCTCAAAAAATACGGTAAAAGCTTTATATGAAGCCGGAATCCGGGTAATAGAATATACCAACCGTGGTGTTCAGGCACTGGAAAATTTCACTAAGCTGAAAGAAGTTTCTGCTGAGGAATTCCCGGAACTTTTACTGGGTATCGGGACGGTAAAAAACACGGAAGAATTTGATACATATGCCGGTGCCAAGGCAGATTTCATCATCACACCGGTCATCAGCGAAGAACTGGTGAATCATGCAATAAAGAAAAATGTGCTGCTGATTCCGGGCTGTTTTACGCCTTCTGATGTCAACATCGCTTTTCAGAAAGGATTGATGATGGTGAAAATATTTCCGGCCGACGCACTGGGAAAAAATTATATTAAATCTATCAAGCCCGTATTTCCGGGAATGAACTTTATGCCGACCGGCGGGGTGGGTGCGGACGCTGATGATATCAACGGATGGCTGAACGGCGGTGCCGTTGCAGTAGGATTGGGAAGCGCTCTGATCAGGGAAGATCAGACTGCGGAACAGCTAACGGAAAAAGTAAAGGATTTGTTACATCAACTCAACGACAATTAAATGCAGGCTCCCAAAAACCAAAATATCCGGTGGTTCATGCTGTCCCTGGTCTTTCTGGCCACCACCATCAATTATCTTGACCGCCAGGTGATGGGCCTGCTGAAACCCGTTCTTGAAAAAGAATTCAGCTGGGACGAAAAGGATTACAGTTATATCGTAATGGCCTTTACCGCTACCTATGCCGTCGGCTATCTGGCGATGGGCAGGTTTATCGACAGGGTAGGAACGAAAATCGGATATGCCGTTTCACTGATTGTCTGGAGCCTCGCTTCCATCGGACACGGTTTTGTGAAAAGTACTGTCGGGTTTTTAGTGGCCAGAAGTGCATTGGGAATCAGTGAGGCGGGGAATTTCCCGGCAGCCATCAAATCCGTCGCCGAATGGTTCCCGAAAAAAGAGCGGGCGCTGGCCACCGGGATCTTCAATTCCGGAGCTACCGTGGGAGCCATCCTCGCGCCACTTCTGGTGCCGTATATCTTAGGCCACTACGGCTGGAGGCAGACTTTTGTCTGGATCGGTGCGCTGGGACTGCTATGGATTACCCTTTGGTGGAAATTTTATAATATTCCTGAAAAAACAAAAAGCCTGGGCAGGGGAGAGCTTGAATACATTAAAAGCGACCAGGACGGAAAGACCGAAGAACAATCCAAAGTTCCCCTGTCCGAAATCCTGAAATATAAAGTAACCTGGTCTTTTGCCATCGGAAAAATCATGACCGATCCCATCTGGTATTTCTTCATGTTCTGGCTGCCGGCCTATTTTGCCGATGTGTTTAAAATGGACCTGACAAAACCTTCCATCCCGCTGATTATCATTTACAGCGGGACAACCATAGGCAGTATCGGAGGCGGATATCTTTCTTCGATGCTGATTAAAAAAGGCTGGGACATCAGAAAGGCGAGAAGCCTCACCATGCTTCTGTTTGCCCTGATGGTCGTACCGGTGATGTTTTCTAAATATGTAGACAATATGTGGCTGATTACCGTTATTATTGCTTTTGCCACTGCAGCGCACCAGGGCTGGGGAGCCAACCTGATGACTACCGTAGGCGATAAACTGCCTAACAATTATGTAAGTTCCGTCATCGGTTTCGGAGGGATGCTGGGCTCTGCTGCCGGAATCATTTTCCCGTTATTTATCGGGATCGTGCTGGATACCTTCAAGAAAGCCGGCAACATCAATGGCGGATACAACATCATCTTCATTATCGCCGGGCTTTCCTACATAGCTGCCTGGGGAATCACCCGGCTGATCAACCGGAAGAAAGAGTGACCGTGGGAACAGGATTTTCATCGTACGGTCACAGCCATAACCAACGTGGCAGGAGCAAAAACACAAGTGGGGAATAGAGATTTTCAGGGAATAACAACAGTAAAACTGAATATTTAAAAGTAATGAATTTTACACCTTGCCTATTTACTTTCTGTCTTTTTATAAGCGTATTTTTCCCTGCCCAGAAAGGCGGGAAAAACAAGCTTTGGTATGACAGGCCCGCTGCCCAATGGGTGGAAGCATTGCCTGTCGGAAACGGAAGGCTGGCGGCAATGGTTTTTGGAGATCCAGATAAAGAAAAGCTACAGCTCAATGAAAGTACCTTCTGGTCCGGCGGTCCTTCCCGCAACGATAACCCGGACGGTCCGAAAGTTTTGGATTCGATCCGGTATTATTTATTCAACGGAAATTACAAAAGAGCGCAACTCCTTGCCGATAAAGGTTTAACCGCCAAAACACTACACGGTTCAGCATTTCAGAATATTGGTGAGTTTACGCTTGATTTTAATAATATTGATAATGTCAAAAACTATTACCGGGAATTAGACATTGAAAAAGCAATCACGACTACGACTTTTACCGCCAACGGAGTTACTTTCAAAAGAGAAGTTTTCACTTCGATTCCGGACAATGTGATTGTAATTAAATTAAGTTCAGATAAGAAAAATGCGCTGAGTTTCTTCGCAGGTTTCAACAGCGAGTTCAAAAAAAACAGCAAAGCCATTGATTTCAATACCTTGCAAATGGACGGTTTGTCTTCAACTTTAGACGGCGTTCAGGGGCAGGTTAAATTTAATGCCATCGCAAAAATCCTCAACAAAGGTGGCAAAACGGAAGTTTTACAAAACGGAATTTCAGTAAGTAACGCCGATGAAGTGATGATTCTCATTTCCATCGCCACCAATTTTACAGATTACAAAACTTTGAACACCGACGAAGTTTTAAAAAGCAAAAAATACATTTCGGAAGCAACACCTAAAAGCTTCAATACCTTATTTAAGAACCATCTGAATGCCTATCAGAACTACTTTAAAAGAGTACATTTCGATTTAGGCACTTCCGAAGCGGCTAAAAATCCAACGGATATCAGGATTAAAAACTTTGCCACAACTTATGATCCGGAACTCATCGCACTATATTACCAGTTCGGGCGCTATCTCCTGATTTCCTCCTCACAGCCGGGCGGACAGCCCGCCAATCTTCAGGGCATCTGGAACAATTCCAACAAACCGGCCTGGGACAGCAAATACACCATCAACATCAACACGGAAATGAACTACTGGCCGGCAGAAAAAACCAATCTGCCGGAAATGCACGAACCGCTGATCCAAATGGTAAAAGACCTGAGTAAATCCGGAAAAGAGACAGCGAAAGTAATGTACAACAGCCGTGGCTGGGTGGCTCATCACAACACCGACCTATGGAGGATC
>JAKOOI010000214.1 GCA_022701475.1 Weeksellaceae bacterium | reverse complement strand
AAAACACGATTTTAGCATTTGGCTTGAATGTAAAATCTTCACCATCCAGTAAAGCATCATGGATGAAGTCCGGATGAACGGTGGTTTTGGGAATTTTAAAATCAAACCATTCCTGAAGCGGCATTTCAAAGTTGATCCCATGCATATAGTTGAACAGTGATTTTTTTAATCCGAAGCTGAATTTTCCGTGATCGATTCCTGTGGTGTCGGTAAAATCGATATCGTTATTGGCAAACAGGATTTCCTGCTTTTTCGGGATCACCCCGAATGCTTCGGGATTCAGTCCGACAGGTGAGTGGGCAGTCATCGCAAACTGGTGCCAGAATCCGCTCTGGAGAATTCCCATCTCAAAAAGCTGGCGCACCATCTCCAGTGAGTCTACTGTTTCCTGAACGGTTTGTGTAGGGTAACCGTACATCAGATAGGCATGGATCATGATACCGGACTCCGTGAAATTACGGGTTACTTTCGCTACCTGTTCGACGGAGATGCCTTTGTCGATTAATTTCAGGAGCCTGTCGCTGGCCACTTCCAGTCCGCCGGAAACCGCAACGCAGCCTGAAAGCTTGAGGAGAAAACATAAATCCCGGGTAAAGCTTTTTTCGAAGCGGATGTTGGTCCACCAGGTAACGACCAGTTTCCGGCGCAGGATTTCCAGGGCCACCTCACGCATCAGCGCGGGCGGTGCTGCCTCATCCACAAAATGGAATCCGGTTTCCCCGGTTGTCAGGATCAGTTCTTCCATGCGGTCGACCAGTATTCTTGCGGAAACGGGCTCATAGATTTTAATGTAGTCCAGGGAAATATCGCAGAATGTGCATTTTCCCCAATAACAGCCATGGGCCATGGTGAGTTTGTTCCATCGTCCGTCGCTCCATAAACTGTGCATTGGGTTGGCGATTTCTATTACGGAAATATATTGATCCAGTAACAGGTCAGAATAGTCTGGGGTTCCGATATCGGCCTGTTTATAATCGGGTTTTGATGCATTGTTTTTGTAGGTTACTTTATCATTATCCAGAAGAAACGTTCGTTTAAATTCTGTTGATCCTGCAGAGATATGATTCCAAAGCATTTCCAGCGGAACTTCACCGTCATCCAATGTAATAAAATCAAAAAATGCAAAAACCCTGGGATCTTTTATTTCACGCAGCTCGGTATTGGGGAAACCTCCGCCCATGGCGGTTTTGATATGGCGGAATTTTTTTTTGATCAGTCCGGCACAGCGGAATGCCGAGTATAGATTTCCGGGAAAAGGGACCGAAAAGCAGACCAGCCCGGGCTGAACGGTTTCCAGCTTTTCTTCCAGGATCTGCAGTGTGATATCATCGATAAACGTGGTCGGGCCTGACAGCTTATCATACAATTCGTCGAAAGAGTTGGCGCTTTTTCCCAGCCTTTCCGCATACCTGCTGAAACCGAAATCCGGATCGGTTACTTCCACCAGATAATCCGACAGATCTTCCAGATAAAGGGTTGCCAGATGCTTGGCTTTGTCCTGCAGACCCATATTCCCGAAAGCGAATTCCATATCATCCAGTTGATTGAAGCGGGAAGCTTCGGGCAGGAAATTCATGGAACAGATCTGCCTGGCCAGTGTTGGAATTCCGCCCTGGAGAAAGAAAATCACCTGGTCAATGGTCCGGATGTATTCATTCCGTAAGGCAAAAATCCGCTGAGCATTTTCTGAAAATACAGCAGCCTCAGGCGTTTCGTCAAAGATCTTCTGCAGCCCGCGTTTTGAAAACAGCTCAAGAATAACCTCAATACCCAGATCCGTCTGGAAAGCTGAAATATTTTTGGTATTCAGAAATCCTTTGATGTAGGCCGTTGCCGGATAGGGTGTATTGAGCTGGGTAAAAGGCGGAGTAATGAGGAGCAGATCTTTCAACAGAAATTTTTTGCAAATTTACTACTTAAATTTTAGAGAAGGTTTAAAACTATGCAAAAGTTAATCATCTGAATACAGCAGTGCAATGTGGCAAAACTTATTTTGCGGGCAGCCATAAGATTAAAGGAAAAATTAATAAATTCACGGAATGAAAAAGATCTTCCGGCCTGTAATGGTCATGCTGACTGTCTGTGCGGCGTCTCTCCAGGCACAGCAGATTCAAAATGCACAAGCCTTAAAACCATTTACCGAAAAACTTTCCCTGAACCGGATTTCTAATATTCTGTTCATCGGCGACTCTCATATCCAGGCCGACTGGCTTACGTCGTATCTCAGACATCAATTTCAAAACCGCTATGGAAATGCCGGGCGCGGACTGGTTTTTCCGTATCAGTTGGGCAATACGAACGGTGCTGATGATTTTTCTTCAGCGAGTAATAAAGCCTGGGAAACTTTCAGGCTCGTTCATGACCAGGATGTGTTCCCTCAATTGGGAGGCAGCGGATTTGTTATCGGCAATGAGGAAAAATCCTTCATCGAAATACAGTTTAAAAATCCTGAAGATACTTTCGACCGTGTCTTTATTTTTAATGACGCGGCAATGAGCGGGAAACCGTTTACTGTTTACCATGAAACAGAAACGCTGAGCCATTTTGTGCAGAAAAAGACAGAAAAGCTCAGCCATACCGCTGCTGCCGGTGAAACCTTTCATGAAATCGTTTCGAAGTACAATACAACAACAACCCGTTTGAGACAGCTTAACGGAGACCGGATCCTGCAGCCTTCCCCGGGAAGCACCTATAAAGTGGAAAGAAATTATCCGGTATACAATGCCGGGTTTGAAAATAAGATTCAGCAGCTTAAGCAATATACTTTCACAGGATCAGAAACCGGAGTCGATTTTTCTTCGCCGCAGCAGGTATTCCTGATGCAGACGGATGTAGCGGAGGGAAACCTGTTTTACGGATTCCGGTTTCTAAAAAATGTGAAGAAAGGAGTAGTCTTCAATACCGTAGGCGTAAACGGAGCTACGTACGGGGACTTCCTGAAGTATCCGCTTCAGGTACAGCAGCTGGTAACATTGGCTCCCGATGTACTGATGATCGCTTTGGGAACTAATGAAATCTTCAGTAACAAAATCACCAAAGAAGAATTCCAGGCCAATGTCTCCATGCTCATTTCAAAATTCAGGGCAGCAAATCCCCGGCTTCCGGTATTGCTGATCGGTCCGCCGGACAACCAGCCGAAGGAGTCCCGTATTCCGGAAATCATCAGCTGGCTGCAGGAAAGCGCTGAAAAAAACAACGCTGCATTTTTTGATCTGTATCAGGCAGCCGGCGGGAAGGGATATTTTAAGAAGGCGCTGATGAAGAAAGAGGCGAG
>JAKOOI010000195.1 GCA_022701475.1 Weeksellaceae bacterium | reverse complement strand
AAGATTTTTATACTTTCTGCAAAGTCACAAAAGCTTTATTATCAAATAAGTCACTTGAGCTTTAATTTTTTCCGGTGGCTGAGCGTAGTCGAAGCCTGCATATTTCAGAGCACATAAGATTAAAAATCAAAGATTTTTATATTTCTGCAAAGTCACAGAAACTTTATTATCACATAAGTCACTTGAGCTTTAATTTTTTCCAGTGGCTGAGCGTAGTCGAAGCCTGCATATTTCAGGGCACATAAGATTAAAAATCGAAGATTTTTATAATTACCATAAACTCATAAAAACTTTTTTCACACATGAGTCACATGAGGTTTTAGATTGATGGATAATGTATATTTCAGAGCACATGAGATTAAAAATCAAAGATTTTATCTGTCTTTGAATAATAAATGACCTTCCGGTAGTTGAGGCTCCAAAGCCACTTCCGGCATCCCTCTTTCAGCTCGTTTAATTACAGTTCCTTCCTTAAACTTACCTTATCTCACCAGTATGATTTTACCGGTATGCGTTCCGTCTTCCAGTAACCGGTGGGCTTCGGAAGCTTCTGAAAAGGGGAAAGTCCGGAATATCACGGGCCTGAACTGTTTCGATTCGATCAACGGCCAGACGTACTGCTGAACTTCTTTTGCCAGCTGTTTCTTGAATTCGTGTTCTCTGCCCCGGAGCGTGCTGCCTGTAACGGTCAGGCGTTTGGTCATCACTTTCTTTATGTCGAAACGGGCCGGGCTTTTGTCCACTGAATTGATATGGACCAGTCTTCCGTCCGGTTTTAAGATATTGATATTTTTGGCTAGATATTCACCGCCGATCATATCCAGAATCACATCCACTCCTTCATTCTGTAGTTCATCTTCAAAATTCCGGGTTTTATAATTAATGTATTCATCTGCTCCCAGGCTGAGGCAGGTTTTTCCTTTTTCTTCAGAGCCGACGGTAACGATGACTTTTGAGCCCAAAGCATGGGCAATCTGAATCCCCGTAATGCCGATACCGCTGTTTCCGCCGTGAAGCAGAAGGGTTTCTCCGGGCTGAAGGTTTCCCCTCTGAAAAATATTGGACCATACGGTAAATACCGTTTCGGGAAGACTGGCCGCTTCTGCAAAACTCAGGCCGGCAGGAACCGGAAGGCACTGGCCTTCACGAACGCTGACCAATTCCGCATACCCGCCGCCTTCCAGCAGAGCGCAAACTGTATCACCGACTTTAAAATGAGTTACCTCAGGTCCGCATTCAGCTACTGTTCCGGCGACTTCCAGCCCTAAAACATCATCGGGAACCCCGGCCGGAGCCGGGTAATTTCCTTCACGCTGGAAAACATCCAGCCGGTTAAGTCCGGCAGCTTTCACTTCTATCAATACCTGATCTCCTGAGATTCCGGGCGTTGGATATTCCTGTAATGCCAAGACCTCCGGTCCTCCGGGTTTTGTAATCACTATTGCTTTCATTTTTTGTACGAGGTTTGATGTTAAACTTTCCCCCGGTTCATTTGGTAAATGACCTGCCGGCCTGTCTTCCTGCCGGGAATTACTACGGTTAGACTTCATAATTTGTGCCGATACTTGCCGGAAGTATAAATAGGGAAGAAACTGTCTGAATTAAAATAAACAAAGTATCCCCTTCTGTCTTTATTTAACGTAATTTCGATGTAAAATCAGGTATACGGTCAATAGAAGTGATTTCAGCCCATTTGCTACGGGATGCCTGATGATCCGGTATTAGCTAAATAAGGATAGATTTTCGGCTAAAGATGTGTACCGCTATAATGACGTCGGGCTAAAGCCCGACGCTATTGATTGATGCCACTCATTTATCATGAAATCAAATTTGTGCCCGGATTAACAAGGCTGGAAGAAGGAAGCAGGAAGTTCCTTTTGCCGGAATAACGGTTAGCAGTCTTCTATGGGAAGTGATCATCTTACTTTCTTTGAAGGGTAATGCTTCTTAGAAAGATCTAGCCGGTTTTCTGTCCTGAATTTTACGTAAAGTATTTAAAAACAATCTAATACTATCGAATTCACGTTATCTGAAATAATTCAGACAGCTTCAATATCCAGGTGATAGGTCCTGAATTTTTGTTTTTGATGAAAAAATTAAATCGCCGTCGATTCTGTCAGGCTTTTCCAGTTTTCCGCATCTTTTTTCAGGGTTTCGATTTTGTTGTTGAGAAACTCATGGGTTTCGATGCCCAGAAGGAAATGCACCGGCGGCTGCTGTGCCTTGCTCAGTTCGATCAGGGCTTCGGCTGCTTTTACCGGGTCGTTCGGCTGGCTTCCGTTGATATCGTTGAGGTGGGCCTGTTCTGAATTTCTGGCTGATTCATAGGCTTCGATGGTATGGGCCGGCGTTTTCGCTGATTCCTTGCTTAAAAAATCCGTGCGGAAATAACCGGGATATACTACGGTAGCATGCACGCCGAAAGCTTTGGCCTCCTCTGCCAGGGCTTCCGTAAATCCGGCTACGGCAAATTTGGTAGAGCAGTAAATTCCCCAGCCCGGAAAATTACCGGCATAACCGCCGATGGAGGAGATGTTGAAGATGTTTCCCGATTGCTGTTCCCGCAGATATGTATTCGCATTCCGGATAACATTCAGGCTTCCGAATACATTCACGTCGAAATTGGCTTTCGCTTCTTCATCGGTCAGTTCCTCAAGGGTTCCGATCTGGCCATATCCTGCATTGTTGACGATGACATCTACGGTTCCGAAATGTTCCACGGTTCCGGCAAGGGAAGATTTCACGTCGTCATTATCCGTAATATCCATCCCAAGCGGCAGGAAGTTTTCCGAGGTTTCCCCAAAAGAAGCAACCAGGGCATCAACACTACGGCTGGTAGCCGCTACCCTGAACCCTTCCGACAATAATTTTTTAACCAGTTCAAATCCCAATCCTTTTGAGGCTCCTGTAACGAACCATACTTTTTTTGTTTCCATTGTTTGATTGTTTGTTATTATTAATGGAACAAAGGTCAGCATATCCAAAGGTAAAAAAGTAGCCCGATCCGCGAAGGATGTATCCGGATCGTGAATCCGTTACAAAACAGGGTCGTACTGCAGGTCGGTAATAGTCTGGTCCTGTAAAGTAAGGCGGAATCCGAAATCGTGGTTATAGTAATCCTGGATCAGTAATCCGGTATGAATGATTCCCTGAGAGTCAATTTCCACCAGCACGTCCCAGATATCAAGCCCGTTGAACCAGTCCGGATCTGTTTTTTCAGGTTTGTAATCGGTATCGGCAGTTTTATAAAATGCGGTGAGTTCTTTTTCCAGTTCCGAAAGCCATTCAAAATGACAGATCAGCTGAAGGATAATGGTTTCGTCAGGCTGTACTTTTGAGAAGATATCGATATCCCCGGTCTGCACATATTTATTGAAGATCACCACTTTCGTGATCCGTGTTGAAAAGGCGACCCGGTAAATACCACCTTCCCGGATTACCGTAAAGTCATCAAAAGAAAGCCGGATCTGTTTTTTCGGTTCCGATGACTCCCTGAGATCACGGTACTGTTTTTCCCTGACGTTAACAACAGGATTTCCTTTCGTGAGTTTCAGGATAAGTTTCAGGGCTTTTTCCTTTTCTTTTTTCCCGGCAGTGCTGATAACGGATTCCAGAACTTTTTCAGCTTTGTTTCGGTATCCCAAAAGATGGTAGGATTCAGCAAGGATATAATTTTCTTCAAAAGACCTTTCCTTTTCCTGCAGATGATAGGTGAGGTCAAATAATTGATGGACCGTATGTACTGAAACTTCCGTTCTTTTAAATTCCAGTGAAAGTTCTATAAAATAGGGGAGCAGTCCGCTCATCGTGTTGCAGTTTTAAGAGGAAAGCAGAAGTCATCCGCCTGACATCCGGAGATTTGCTGTTGAACACTACTAAAGGCAGCCATTAAAACACGGCGGTAATGGTGCCGTGGCCAATCGGTTTATCACCCTCGAAAAAATCGAAATCCATTCCTTCGTACAGGCTGCCGGTGAGTTTTTCCGGCTGAAGCAGGGTAACTTCCGAAGTAACGGTATCTCCCGGAAACACCAGTTCTTCTTCACCGCTGAATTTCTGGACGGCAGTGAACAGGTTTTCTTCGAACGGGAATTTGATAACGGGCCTGTGGTCCGAAGATACGGGCGCGGTAAGCCCGCCTGATCCGGTAGAATCATAGGTCAGCAAGGCAGTAAAATGAGGTGTTGTTTTCATAGAATGGATTTTATAAACACGCACAAGATCTGTGCCTGTTTCATGATTTTATTTACAGGGTACAGGATCAAGTACTTCGCTGTACACGGCTTTGGAGGCATCTTTATACACCAGATGGCCATCGTTTTGCGGATCGGTCAGCTCGCCGGTTTTACCATAGAGTTTGCCATTTTCAATTTTCATGATTTTGGTTTCCGTCTGTTTGCTGCCTTCGATGGTATAGTCATACAAGAGTTCCATTTCATGGTCAGAAATCAGCTTTCCGGA
>JAKOOI010000185.1 GCA_022701475.1 Weeksellaceae bacterium | reverse complement strand
TAAGGAAGATCCTAGGGAAGTCTTCATTTTTGATGCAGATCCATGGATAGGTCTTGTCATCCTTCAGCATTACATTATAGAAAGGCTGATGGGCTTTGATCAGGTTATTTTCCAGCAGCAGGGCATCGTACTCGCTGTTGACAATAGTGGTTTCCAGCCGCTGTATCTTTCCCACCATAATCCGGGTACGGTATCCTGAAAGGTTTTTATTGAAATAGGAGAGAACCCTCTTCTTGAGATTCTTTGCTTTTCCCACGTACAGAAGCTGTTCGTTTTTGTCATAGTACCGGTAAACACCGGGCTCAGAGGGTAAAGTTTTCAGCTGTAATTCTAATGAAGGATTCATAATAACAAAATTACGTAATTTAAAAGCAAGAAGAAAGCCACAGGAATCCTGTGGCTACCAATATTATGTTAAAGTTACGGCTTTATGCCTTGCTCATTTCCGTATATTCCTGGATGAGAAAACTGAAATAATCCCATTCCACAGAATTTTTAGGATACTTTTTCATGAATTCCGCATTGTCGCCGAACAGGAAATCATAATGGTCTTCAAAGTCATCTTTGTGCAGCCACATCACCTTATCCCCTTTTTTCACATAGTAGGATTTGATAACGCCGCCGCCCAGTTGGGGACTGTAGCCAACGGAAATCCCTCCTGTCTCTTTCGCCCGCGGATCGTGATAAACGGAAATAATGTTATCAAACTCGGGATTGATCACCTGCATCAGGAATTCTTTGTCGTCTTTTTTATTTTTCAGGGATACGGTCTGGTTTACAAAATAAATCCTTTCATTATTGGTTCTTTTCGATAATTTTTTGGTACCGTAATTTCTGATGTTTCCCATGTATTTCGCCACTTTTGCAACCTTCTCCGCATTGCTCGGGTAGACGTACATTTCGGCAATCTGTGCTGCATCATAGACTTCGGATTTTTTGGAAATGCTGTCTTTCAGGCAAACTTCAAAGATCTGTCCTTTTTTCGTATCGATTTTGCTGCAGAACCCTTTGTGGATGCTTCCGTCTTTTAAAATAACGGTGGACGTTTTTTTTGGGGACGGGCGATCGAACCCTTCGTTAAAGAGATACTGTTCCATGGTTTTGATTTCCTCTCTGGAATATTTCACTTTCTGTGCAAAAGAGGCTGAACCAGCCAGCAAAAGGGCAAGTAAAAGAGTTTTGAGTTTCATAAGGTAATTACATTTTTAATTTGAACGGTAAAAGTACTGAATAAAAGGTTATCTATGGAAAATAAAGGAAATGGAATTCGTTTTTCCAGTTAGTCTTAAATGTGTAATTTTAAGACAAAATTTAGAGCATGATATACGGTATAGATGTTTTCAGTTTCCATGATGTATTGGAGATCTGTAAAACTCCCAATAAAGCCAGACTGAACAAGGCGGCAAAAGAACAGATTTTAAAATCCCAGAAAAACGTACGGCAGATCGTGGAGTCAGACCGGTGTGTCTACGGGATCAATACCGGATTCGGGCCACTTTGCGATACAAAAATTTCGGCTGATGAAACAGCACTTTTACAATATAACCTGATTATCTCCCATGCGGTGGGGGTGGGAAAGCCAATTGATAAGGAATTTTCCAAAATCATGATGATTGCTAAGGTGCATGCATTGTCCAAAGGATTTTCAGGCGTTTCCCTGGAAGTGATCGAGCGGATGATCCTGATGCTGGAGAAAGATATCATACCGGTGGTTCCCGAACAGGGCTCGGTGGGTGCTTCAGGCGACCTTGCTCCTTTGGCCCATCTGGTGCTGCCGCTTTTAGGGCTGGGAAAAGTCTGGGTAGGAAATGAAATGTATGAAACGGCGGAAGTCCTCGAAAAGAACGGCCTGGATCCACTGACATTAGGTCCGAAAGAAGGTCTGGGGCTGATCAACGGTACCCAGTTTATCCTTTCCCATGCCATCAAAGGACTGGAAAAGTTCGAATACCTGCTGGATCTGGCAGATATGACGGCGGCAATGAGCCTTGAGGCCTGCCGGGGATCGGCAAGCCCCTTCAAAAAAGAACTCCATGAAATCAGGCCTTTCGACGGAAGCCGGAAAGTAGCAGCGCGAATGCTGAAATTCCTGAAAAATTCCGAAAATCTCCAGGCCCACGAATATTGTGACCGGGTGCAGGACCCTTATTCCATGAGATGTGTGCCGCAGGTACACGGAGCCAGCCGAAATGCTTTTGAGCATCTGAAAGCGATGGCAGAAACTGAACTGAACTCCGTAACCGATAACCCGATTGTGCTAAGTGCGGAAGAATCCATTTCAGGAGGGAATTTCCATGGCCAGCTGATGGCCCTGCCGCTGGATTATGCTACCCTGGCAGCAGCGGAACTCGGAAATATCTCCGACCGCAGAAGCTACCTGCTGCTGGAAGGAAAATACGGATTGCCAAGGCTGCTGACCGAAAGCTCCGGACTGAATTCCGGATTTATGATTCCTCAATATACTTCCGCTGCACTGGTTACGGAAAATAAGACCCTTTGTTTCCCTGCGTCGGCAGATTCCATTCCCACGAGCTTAGGACAGGAAGACCACGTTTCCATGGGAAGTATCTCCGGAAGAAAGTTCAATCAGGTGCTTGGAAATCTGGTGAATATCCTGGCAGTAGAACTTATGTTTGCAGCGC
>JAKOOI010000182.1 GCA_022701475.1 Weeksellaceae bacterium | reverse complement strand
TAGCTTTGTTGAGCACATTCCGCATGCTGTACCCAATGTTTTTCTCGTACCGGTAATTGTACAGCCAGTCGCCTTCCTCCATTTTTTCCAACATTCTCCTGAAATTTTCCGGAAGGTATTCATGATGTTCATTCAGGATCCGGTAAACTTTTACAGAATGCTTTTTCAGCCTTTTAAGGAATGTAAAGTCAGATCGTTGGCTACAAAATAATCCATCGAAACATCCACAAAAGCTCCTGCATACAATCTTACCAAAGGCACGAAAACCTTTTTCGCTTCATGAATAGCCGGATGAGCGTCCGTAAACGTATCAATCGCCCGGTGTAGAGTAATCCCGTCCTGGATCTCTTTCGGAAAAGAAAAACGGTCCCTGTTCCGGATAAAATCCTCCAGGAACTGGCCGACGATCTGCCCGTCGGTGAAAGATAAAAAGGAATGGGCAAGGTAATTCATCAGGTAAAAATAGGGATTTTTTGCAAGCGAAACGTTGTTAGAGCTTGGAGCTCTAACAACGTTAAACTAGTAGCGCTAGAATCTCCTCCAACGCCAGCATCGGATCATCAATCCCATTGCTTATTTTAAACAAAGACGAATACCGGTAGCCTTCAACATTTTCCGTGATCCCATGTTTCATCGGATTGTTATGGATATACCGGATGGTGTTGATCAGTTGTTCTTCGGAGGTGATTAACTTTCTCCGGAATGGTAGTTCGAATAATTTTCCCGTCCTGTCAAAATGTTTGTTGATGGCCTGGGTGTAGCTGTTAAAGGTATTCGAAAACTGCTGGCTGATGATTTTTGAAACCTCAGTTTTAATTTTTTCAGGAAAGGCCTGCCGGATTTCCGGCTCCGATTTTATCCGGATCAGAAAATGGAAGTGGTTCCGTAAAAGGCAATAGGCATACACCGATGCGATGGGTGCGATTTTACGGCGCATCAGGGAAAGGAAATAATGGTAATTCTGATCATTGAAAAATAACCTTTGTCCGTTGATTCCTCTGTTGAAAACATGGTAGAAGCATTCTGCCTGTAAAGCGTAAACATTTTTTTTCATGACGTGTTTTTTAACGGTTGAAGGTTGTTAGAGCTCTAAGCTCTAACAACCTAGAAGAGGCGTTCATGGAAATCTTCGATCTTGCTTACTTCTTCGATCTTGATTCCGAATTTTTTCTTCGGAAGCTTATTCAGATTGGAAATAAAAATTTTCTCGTAGCCTAATTTTTCGGCTTCGGTAATCCGCTGTTCGGCCTGGGCGATCGGCCGTATTTCTCCGCTGAGACCGATTTCTCCGGCAAAACAGTAATGTTCGGAGATGGCAAGGTCATCGTTAGAGGAAAGGATAGAAGCCACTACAGCCAGATCCAATGCGGGATCATCGGTTTTTATCCCGCCGGTGATGTTGAGGAAAACGTCTTTGGCACCGAGCTGGAAGCCTGCTCTTTTTTCCAAAACAGCGAGAAGCATGTTGAGTCTTTTGGCATCAAAACCGGTGGAACTTCTTTGGGGGGTTCCGTACACGGCAGTGCTGACGAGTGCCTGGATTTCCAGCAGCATCGGCCGGTTTCCCTCTAATGTTACGGCTACTGAATTCCCGGAAAGTTCCTCAAATTTTTTGGTAATGAGAATTTCGGAAGGGTTTTTAATTTCTTTTAGGCCCTGGGAAACCATTTCATAAATCCCGATTTCCGCAGTAGAGCCGAAACGGTTTTTGTTTGCCCTCAATAACCGGAACAGGTGATTCCGGTCGCCGTCGAAGTTCAACACCACATCCACCATGTGTTCCAGGACTTTCGGTCCGGCAATCTGCCCGTCTTTGGTAATATGTCCGACTAAAAACACAGGAACATTATTTTCTTTGGCGTATTTGATAATTTCGTTGGAACATTCCCTGATCTGGGAAACGGTTCCCGGGGAGCTTTCAATCAATTGTGATTGCAACGTCTGGATGGAATCGATGATCACGAAATCCGGTTCCAGCTTTTGGGCTTCGTGAAGAATCTTTTCAAGGTTCGTTTCTGTGAAAAGGAAGCAGTTGGGATTTTGGATGTCCGTCAATCGGTCGGCCCTCATTTTAATCTGGGATGCACTTTCTTCCCCTGAGACATAAAATATTTTCTTTTTCATTTTCAGGGCCAGCTGGAGGAGCAGGGTAGATTTCCCGATGCCCGGCTCACCGCCGATCAGGGTAACGGAACCCAATACGATGCCGCCACCGAGCACCCGGTTCAGTTCTTCGGAAGGGGTTTTGATCCTCGGTTCTTCAACGGTCTCTACTTCGATAATGTTGATCACATGCTGTTTCGACTTTGAAAAAGGCGGGGTTTTGTGGGAAGAAGGTTTTTCTACGATTTCTTCCACCAGGGTATTCCACTGCCCGCAGCTTTTGCATTGCCCCATCCACTGGGAATACTGGGCGCCGCAGTTCTGACAGAAATATGCCGTTCTTAATTTTGCCATCCTGCGAAGTTCAAAATTTTTTTTGAATTTTTCTTTCGATTTTTAGTTAATTTTCAGCTATGAAAAATATTTTTTTGAGCTTGCTGGTATTTGTGGTCATGTCATTGTTACATGCGCAATTGTCAGATTGGGAAGTAAGTTTCCTGAAATTACCGGGCGGAAGTTATGGAATGTTCTCTGTTTTTATGCTCATTTTCTGCTCCATCATTACCGGAACCGGTTTACTGACGGTTATTATTTTCAGGAAAAATTATTATTCCCTATTGAGAATTGCTGTATTGTTTGAAGTCATTTATTTGTTATTTTTAATAATTTCAGGAAATAATCCGTTTTTATATTTTTCTAAAGCTAATCATGAAAACCTTTTACTATTAATGACATACGGGAATGCAATTGTGGTATTTCCGATCATGTTTATATTTCATTTATTATATTTGAAAATAAACTCATTAGACAGTAGAAGATAACATAGATCAATGTCGCATAATAATCACTGAATTACCTTTGTTCAAGAAATTAATTTAATAATATTATAATATGAAAAAAGTATTCTTAACCTTTGTATTGGCCTTATTCAGTATGGTGAGTTTCGCGCAGACGGCATGGAAAGTAGATCCGATGCATTCCTCTGTTAATTTCAACATCAAACATATGGGCATCAGCTTTGTGCAGGGACGGTTTGATAAATTTGACGGGAAAGTGGCAACGGCTGCAGATAACCTGAACAATGCGGAATTTTCTTTCTCCGTGGACGTTAATTCCATCAATACGGGTGTTGAAATGCGTGACAAGCACCTTAAAAGTGCAGATTTCTTCGATGCTGAGAAGTTTCCTGCCATGACATTCGAATCAGGTGCCATTACCAAAGAGAAAAACAATACCTATCTGCTGAAAGGAAAGCTTACCATTAAAGATGTAACCAAGGAAATCAGTGTTCCGGTGACATTCGGAGGGGTAACGAAAAACCAGCAGGGAAAAGAAGTAATGGGATTCCAGACAACATTTAAAGTGAACCGTCTGGATTACAACATCAAATATGATCCTACGGGAGCCGGCGTGGCAAAAGATGTTGATGTTAACTTATATTTTGAATTGGTGAAACAATAGTTTCCCTGTATGTTTTGGTTTGTGAAAAAGGTTCTCTAAGTGTGGAGAACCTTTTTTTATGGATCATATTTTATGCTGTTATTCTTTGTGATCTATTGTTTTTCTGATAAAAATAGCCGGTCATCATTGCTGCTGCTGCAGGTAATGAAAGAAGCAATCCTTCATTTCCCAAGTACTTGCTGATCAATAAAGCAGCTGAAATAAGAACCCATCCCGACAGGAAAAAATAATTGGCTGTCCGGAACTTCCTGTATTCAGGATCATTTCTACGGTAAGGGATGATAATAAAGCTGATGTGTGCAAGAATAGCTCCGTTTAAGATGTCAATACAATGGTGCTGATAGGTGGTCAGTGTGGAAATTCCTAAAAGGATCAGCCACACCATCAGAAAAATCCGCCATTTCGAAAGTTCCCTGAATACGGACCAGAATACAAAAGCAAAAGCGATATGCAATGACGGGGACTGGTTGAATGGCGAGTCCACTGTTTTCAGGAAGGAAAAAGTCAGACCCATGATCGTATTGGAAACTTCAGGCTTATCAAAGGAAAACCGTAGAGGAAACGTGATGAAGAATACTCCGGCTGCAAATGTTACGAAAAGCATTCTCCAGGTTAATATTTTCAACTGGTGTGCGTCTCTGCAGGAAAAAAATACAAGGCAGAAGAAAAGTCCGCCTGCCATATAAGGGATAATGGATATAGGGACGAATGGAATGAATTTTTCAAAACTGAAGGTAAATGACGGAACCTGTTGCAGGGAAGAAGCATACCAAGTGCAGAAACTGTATACTGCTGCAAAAACGACGGTACAAACGGTCAGGGCAAATGCCTGCTGTCTGATCCTTAGTTGCCTTTCACTGAGTGTTTTTTCTTTAACAAATTCATAATCGGGATTATAGAGAATTCCGGATAATGATTTCATCATCCGCTTTACCTTTACAGGAGCAATATTAATTTTTTGTTTTTCAATCACCTTGCAAATGATTTTATATCAGTTAAAATGGTTTTATTTACAGCCTCAAAGCGAATATGCAAGAGAATCCGGACAGATCAGGATTCCGGAGGCAGTACACGAGAGCAATCTGCAATTAACCGGCCATGAATTTAATTTCAGATGTTAAATCACACGGTAATACCGGATTATTATTTCGAGCCTTGCCTGGACTATACAGAAAAATTATTTTCTGCGCCGGATAATACACCAGGTAACATCTGATGTAAATAATGTTTTTTTAATTACAGAAATGATTGTTGTTTCAAATTGATAAATCTAAAAATTGCTTTGCATTCCTTTTTCCCATAACTTTGCACAAACCTAATCTAATGAGTAAAAAGAATACAAAGTACATCTTTGTGACAGGAGGTGTAACTTCGTCTTTGGGAAAGGGAATCGTTTCTGCTTCTCTTGGACTTCTGCTAAAATCACGCGGCTTCAATGTAA
>JAKOOI010000469.1 GCA_022701475.1 Weeksellaceae bacterium | reverse complement strand
GGAATCAATCCCAGTCTGAGGCGATGAACTTCATGGTGCTTCCCTGTTTATCATGCAGAATCAGGAAATGCCCGTTGATTTCATAACGGGTCATATTTTTGAAACCCTTTGCGAAATCATCCTCCAGCTTCATGTCAGGGCATGCCATAAGGGTTGAACCCAGGCCGGAGATTTTCAGGGTGCCGTTCTTTTTAAACTCAGAACGGAAGAACATTTTGTTGCAGCCCATAAATGCCCCGCCGCGGATCTCACCGTTCAGAACCGGTGCCGTAAGATCGATTTTTGCCCCGCCGGAAATCAGTTCCTGTTTCGAATAGGAGCTGTAGGCAACAAGCATCCATTCCCGCTGCAGCTGCGGATTCCGGGCCGGCAAAGAATTACAGCTTATGATAAGGCCTGTATATGAAAGGGTTAAAATACGCAAGATCATTTTTTTCATAACCTCCTCACAACCATTTTCGTGCCTGTACGGGCGTGAAACCATAAAAAAGTAGTAAATTAGCGACACAAAAATTATTTTATAAAATGAAAAGAATACTTCTGTTATTCACGTTCCTTTTAAGTTTCGTCCAGATGCGGGCAGACGAAGGAATGTGGCTGTTAATGCTGGTCAAGCGACTGAATGGGGTAGATATGCAAAAAGAAGGTTTGCATCTTACGCCTGAAGAAATTTATTCGGTGAACAATTCAAGCCTTAAAGACGCCATTGTAAGCTTTGGCGGATTCTGTACCGGGGAAATTGTTTCCAACCAGGGCCTTATTTTTACCAACCACCACTGTGGGTACGGTGCTGTAGCGGCCGCTTCCACTCCGGAAAAAGATTATCTGAAAAACGGCTTCTGGGCCATGAAGCAGAAAGATGAGTTCAATGCCAAGGACCTGTACGTACGGTTTCTGGTGAGAATGGATGATGCTACCCAGAGAATCAATTCAAAACTGAATAACAATATGTCCGCTGCCGACAGAAAAGCAGTGATCGACGCAGAAACCAAAGCCATCCAGTCTGAAAATTCGGAAAACGGGAAATATACGGTAGTGGTAAGAGATTTCTTCAACGGAAATGAATTCTATTATTTCGTATACCAGGATTATAAAGACATCCGTCTGGTAGGCGCTCCGCCTTCCGCGCTGGGGAAATTCGGCGGTGATACGGATAACTGGGAATGGCCGAGACATACTGCTGACTTCACCGTTTTCAGAGTATATGCCGATGCGGCAGGAAACCCTGCTGAATTTGCGCCGACCAATGTTCCTTTAAAGCCGAAACATTTCTTGCCGGTTTCCCTGAAAGGAGTAAAGCCCGGTGATTTCTCCATGATCTTAGGATATCCGGGAAGAACCAACCGTTACCTGACTTCTTACGGAATCCAGCAGATGGTGAACAAAGATTATCCGGCCTGGGTGGAAGCCTCCAAGCTGGCCATGGACGTGATGAAAAAGTATATGGATAAAGATAAAGGGACGCAGCTTAACTACGCTTCCCAATATGCTTCCGTAGCCAATTACTGGAAAAACAGACAGGGGACCATCGATGCCGTTATCAAAAACGGAACTATTTCAGACAAGCAGAAAATAGAAGAACGTTTCAAGACATGGGCGGTACAGCCGGAAAATATCATGGAGTACGAAACGGTGCTTGAGGACATCGGTATCTATTACAAGCAGACCTCAGACAGAAATGTGGAAAGGATGTATATGACGCAGCTGTCGAGAAATGCAAAATATTTTACACTGGCATTACAGGTAGGGAGCGTTCTCCAGGCTTATGCCAAGCAGGATATGGCAGGAAGAATCGCCATGAAGCCAAAAGTGGATGCCGCTCTGAAAGCCGCTTACGAAAACATCAATACCAAGCTGGAAGGAGAAATGCTGAATTCTATGGTTAACCTTTACCAGACCAGAGTAAATAAAGACGTCGCTTCTGAAACCATTATGGGATTGGATTCGAAGAACCTTTCCAATGTTGCTTATTCTTCCATCTTTGCAAATAAGCTCTCGGCAACGAATTTCGCGCTGAACCCGGATATCCTGAAACTGGATGCTGATCCGCTCTGGAAAATGGCCAATGCGCTGGTAGCCGATCAAAAGGCTTCAGCTGAGAGATTTGTGAAAATTGATGATAATTTCGCAAAAAATAACAGGCTGTTCCTGGCCGGACTGATGAAAGCGATGCCGGAGAAAAAATTCTATCCGGATGCCAACTCTACCATGAGGCTTACATACGGAACCGTAGATAAACTTCCGGTCAGAGAGGACAGAAATTATTTCGGGGTTACCGATAACTATTATACCGATATGGCCGGCCTTGTAGGAAAATACAAAAAAGGAGACGAGGAATTCGACCTTCCGCAAAGGGTGATCGATCTCTATAACCTGAAAGATTTCGGACAGTATGCCGATGCCAAAGGATATATGCCGGTAAACTTTCTGTCTAACAATGATATTACAGGAGGGAACTCAGGTTCTCCGGTAATTGATGCTGACGGAAACCTGATCGGTATCGCATTCGACGGAAACAGTGAAGCCCTGAGCGGTGACATTGTGATTGAACAGGAATGGCAGAAAACCATCAACGTAGACGTTCGTTTCGTACTCTGGACCATTGACAAATATGCCGGTGCCAGAAGACTGATCGACGAATTGCAATTGGTAAAAGACGAAAATACGCCTGCCGATACCAAGACAAAAATGCCGAAGGCAACTCCTGCCAAAGGAAAGAAAAAATAATCTTACCGATCTATTTTCAGAAACCGCGGAATTTTTCCGCGGTTTTTTTATTTTTGGGATATACATTACATTAATATGAAAATGCCATCTGTTGATTTTACAGCCGTTATCCTGCAACACGGTTCTATCAATGCTGCCTTCATAGAGTTTCCTTTTTCAGTGGAGGAAATATTTGGTAAAAAAGGAAGGATAAAGATAAAAGCGGTTTTTGATGGAAGTGCAGAATACCGCGGCAGCCTTGTCCGGATGAAAACCGAATGCCATATCCTGGGAGTAACACAGGAAATCAGGAAGCAGATCGGTAAAACATTCGGTGATGAGGTCTCCGTTTCCGTCATTGAAGATCGGGAAGAAAGAACATTGGAAATGGCAGAAGACATCACCTTTGTTTTTAATGAAAATCCGGAAGCCGCAAAACGGTTCGGTACCATGAGCTATACCCATAGGAAAGAATACATCCGCTGGATCAACGAAGCAAAGAAGCCGGAAACCAGGGAAAACCGGAAAAAGAAAATGATTGAAATGATCCTGAGCGGTAAAAAGGGAGTTTAATCCTGTATCCGGAATCCGATAATCAGGGTCTGCCTCGCTCCACCGTTGGTAACGGTTATAGAATCGCTGCTGTGATTTACCGCTACCCCGATATCATTCATGGTTTCTTTAAAATATTCCTTTTTCATAATATCCTTCTGCCAGATAAATTCTGCAGCAGCACCGGAAGTGTTGCTGATGGTCAGCACCGGATAGTGGTTCAGATTAAGAGTATCTTTATTGATCACCGTACTTTCATAAGGGGCAAAATCATTGGATATGAACTCATTAATTATTGGGTTTTCTTTTCTCTGATGAATGGGTATGTCCTTGTTTTTCATAAATAATAGTCAGGTGATACATTTTACATTGCAAACATGAACATTCGAGGCGACAAAACGTGTCGCATTATAATTTATTTGAAAATATTTATTTCTTTTAGTAAAAGTTTCTTTTTCGATGTAATAAAAACCTTAACGGAGATCTGCACAATCCGTTATCAGCAAAATGTTTGTTTTAATGTAAGATTTCAGTAGACCTGGCTTTCGTAATAAATGTTCTAAGCATTCCAGAATTCCCGGTCCAGGCTCCTGTACTGTATGGCTTCCGAAACATGCTGCGACAGGATATCCTGTGATTCATCGAGATCGGCAATTGTGCGGGCCACTTTCAGGATCCGGTCATAGGCCCTTGCTGAAAGATTGAGTTTTTCCATAGCCATTTTGATCAGGCCGAAAGATATTTCATCCAGCCTACAGAACTTTTCGATCTCTTTCGGGCCCATCTGGGCATTGTAGTTTATACTCAGGTCCTGATACCTTTCCGTCTGGATCTCACGGGCAATAAGTACCCGTTTCCGGATGTCTTCGCTCTTTTCACCCTTTCTTCTTTCCGCCAGCTGTTCAAACTCCACCTTCTGGACCTCAATATGAATATCGATCCTATCGAGAAGCGGCCCCGACAGCTTGCTCATGTACCGCTGCATTTCAAAAGACGTAGAGGTATTATTGGGGTCATCCGGAAAGAAGCCGCTTGGGCTTGGGTTCATTGAAGCCACCAGCATAAAGCTGGCCGGATAGTTTACCGTAAACCGGGCCCGGGAAATGGTAACTTCCCGGTCTTCCAGCGGCTGGCGCATCACTTCCAGTACCGTTCTTTTGAATTCAGGCA
>JAKOOI010000150.1 GCA_022701475.1 Weeksellaceae bacterium | reverse complement strand
AATCATGAAGGTGGGTTTACAATGCATTTCCCGTTATGGTAATCTGCGTTACAAAATTTTATCTTCGGTAAAATCCTAGCGCCTTTCCCCACACAACATTCAGAAATCCTTCGACTTTGCACTTACCAACACCAGCCATTCACCATCGAAAATTCTTCTCCATACCGCGTATAAAGTTTACAAACCATTAACCGTCGAAAAAAAACCAGCGAAATGACAGGTCTTAAATAATTCTAAATACAGTGAAAATAAATCCCGGATGGGATAGGTACCTTTCAGGAAAGGATGAAGAAGACATTATTTCCAGTAGCTCCACTGGCCTCCGTCGTATACGGCGATGGAATTGCTTACCGTGTCGTAGCACATCATGCCCGGATATGGGCTTTTTACGGAAGCATGCGGATTTTTAATGTGAGGCAGGACCAATGCCTTGTCGGAGGATTCCAGCACCAGTACACCGGCAGCACTGCTGCCTGCTGCTCCTATGATTACGCCTGCACCGGCCTCGCTGCCTGCTACGGAAATAAAGGAAGCTGATGCTGCTTCATCCGTCATGTCCACCCATCTTCCGCTTTCAAACATCCGGATCTTTTTGCTTTGCCGGTCGAAAAGAAAAGTTCCGTTCTGGGCATTTCCGGAAACGGGAGTTACAGTTCCGAAAACAGGCGTTGCTGCAACTGCCGGCAGAATAATGCCGCGGAAGTTGGCGGTTTCCGTATCGCCGGGAAGGTTGGTTGCGGTCATCCCTGCAAATTCAAGCAGCGAGCTGCTGCCTGAAACGGCTGTTTTCCCGATAGCCACCTGCGCTTTCATCATGCTTCCGGCAAGGAAAATCATTGTTATATAGTTTTTCATAATTGAGATCTTTTTATCAGTCGTTACAGCTGCGTCTGATGCAGTTCCAGCTGCTTCCGTTATAGAGTTTAACGCACTGGGCCTCACGGTCATAGATTACCATTCCCTTTACGGGATTGCTGATGGCATTTGAATTGGAAACCCTGGTAATCACCATTCCTTTTGCGGAAGATTCCAGCGCCAGGAGCCCGTTGGGAACACCTCCATTGGCAATACCCGGACCCTGAGGCCATTTCCCGGCCCTTGCGGAAAGGGTGGAAATTCCAAGATCCGTATAACCGTCCGGTGTACCGGCAAGCCCGGGCTTTGTACAATAATCGACTGCTGTGGCAAGGGTGGCCGTATTGCTGGTGAGTCCTGCCGTATCCCTCACCGTATAGTTAACAGGTGATGCGGTACTGAAAAAGTCCGTAGCGGGAGAAAAGGTCAGCAGCCCGGTGTTGTCTACCTGCCAGCTTCCCTGCCCCGTCATGGTAAATCCTTTGACAAAACCGTTTACCGTGGTGATTCCTGATGCGCCTGAAGGCGGAACCAGATTGACGGAAGCCGGAACCAGGGTACCTGAATCCGGATCGGTATCATTTGCCAGGATGTTGATGGCTTTAGGGACATTCTTGCCGACCGACAGGTTATCGTTTACGGCAACCGGCGGCCGGTTGATCCCGAAATTGTTCCCGGTTGAACTGCTGTTGCTGAGGGTAACGCTCAGGCCCGGCGAGGTATTTCCCGCAGTATTTCCTACCATCTGGTATCCGGAAGGAGGACTTACTTCTACCCGGTAAGGCCCCTGATAGGTATTGGTATTGATATTATCGAAAAAATAAAACCCGGCGGCATTGGTTACTTTGCTGAGGATTTCCACATTGTTGTTGAAAAATTTCACCGTTACATTGCCCATTCCGGTTCCGTCCGGAACGCCTGCATTATGATCATTGAAGACGTTCCCCGTAATACTTGCGGCAAAAGTAATGGACTCTTTGTTGTAGGCACCGATGAACGCCAGATCGGAAGTTCCGGAAAAGGACTGGATCAGTTTTACGGCCTGGCTGTAATTGGAGCTGGTGATCCCGAACTCCGACCAGTCGGCAGCCAGAATGCGGATGTCCCGTTCGCAGCCGTTGGAAACACCGGCATTGTAAGTGGGCGGATTGGTATTGGCATTGTAAAATTTCCAGCATGCTTTTCCTATGCTCGGCACACTGCTGAAGGCCACTGCATAGACACTTCCTACCATCGTTCCGTTGACGCTTTCAAAATGATAGGTATCATTTTCCGAAGAGGGATTTCCCATCTGGGTAAAAATCAGATCGGGGATACCGTCACCGATAGAGGCCGGAACAATCCCCATTGTATTAAGACTGATGCTGGAACCCTGCGGAATATTGAAAATGGCGGATCCGAGACCTAAACCATTCAGTCCGTCCGAGAGGTATTCCACCATATTGTTGGTTACCGGCACCGGGGAAACGTTTCCGTCTCCGCCCAGCATTTTACCGACCCCTATAAAAGTACTGCTTCCGGGTGTCGGAATATTGTAAATCGGCAGGGATATGAAGGTACCTGCCTGAAAAGCCACTCCGGAGGCGGTCAGTTTACTGTCGTTTACCCCGGTACTGTAGGTAACGGGACTATAAACGGTACCTGCCCCGTCGGCATCCCACCGGAATGCCAGCAGGTTATGGTGATTGTTGGGCTGTGTGGTGCTGGAACTTTCCCAGAAACCGCCAAAATCCGAATAGATCTTGGAGACGGCGCGCTGGGCCTGAAAGCTTAACGGCAGGCAGAGGATTGCCGGCACAAGCATATTTCTTATCCTTAGGTTGATCATCTTTTCTGTACAAACCGCGAAAATATTGAAAAAACACAGGAAATGGACATGAATACAAATGTCAATTATGCTTTTATGATAAATGTCATGAATCCGATTTATTAAAATTAAATTCACATACGTAATTATTTATGGATAAGCACATAATGATATTTAACTCCACTTTTACCTTTGTGCAAATATTTCCCTTTATCGTGAAGGTTTTGGCAATATTGAAACTCATCGGGATGAACAGCTTTGACCGTACCGATTATTTCAGAACTTTTGTGAAGCTTTCATGTTACAGGCGGAAAAGGCATGCAGCTGAAAACCGGATACCGGAAAGATCATATCATACCCTTCTTCCTTTCATCCCCTACGGAAGCCGGTAACAGGGCTAGCTTTTGCATAATTTTCATTTCCGGATTTTAAAGAGAATATATCCTATAATTTGTTACTTTGCAGCCATATCCTAAACAACATTATGAAAAAATCACAGGAAACCAGGCTCCAGATTCTCCAGACCGCCTTTCAGCTGATCTACGGCAAAGGATACCGGACCACCAGCGTGGATGAGATCATTGCCGGAACCCAAGTTACCAAAGGAGCTTTCTACTATCATTTCAAGACCAAGGATGAGATGGGCCTTGCCATTCTCAATGAACTGCTGAGACCCACGTTTGCCGCTCAGTTCATCACCCCGCTGGAAAACACAGAAAATGCACTGGACAGTATCCATGACCTGGTTTACCGCCTGCTGATGGAGGATACTTTCATGACCGTGGAAAACGGCTGCCCGGCTTCCAACCTGACTCAGGAGATGGCTCCCTGGAACGCGGAATTCACCAACACCCTGAATGAGCTCTCTAAGGACTGGGAGCAGGCCATCATCCATGCCGTTGAGAAGGATCAGGCAAAAGGTGTGGTAAAATCCGGAACTGATGCCCGGGAAGTTGCGGTTTTCGTACTGTCCGGTTACTGGGGCGTAAGGAACCTGGGAAAGCTGGAGAATTCCAAAGCGGTATATGAAGTTTTCCTGAAAGGGTTAAGATCATATTTTGACAGTCTGAAATAATTTTTTCAAAAAACATACTAATTAGTATGTTTTTTATTTTACCTTTGCTGCGTTGTTAAAATATTGGTGATGTATCAGACGCTGACCTTTCTTCATTCTATTTTCCGCTGGCTGGTGCTCCTTAGCCTGGTGTTCTCGGTATTCAGGGCCTGTAAAGGCTATTTTACCCGTCGGGAATTTTCTAAAACAGATGATTCCGTGCGGCACTGGACCGCCACCATCGCCCACTTACAGCTGGTTCTCGGGATGATCCTGTATTCACAGAGCCCGTTGGTGAAATATTTCTGGAAAAACTTCAGCCGGGCTGAAGCATCTTTTGATCTTCTGTTCTTCGGACTGATCCACATCGGGCTTATGCTGACTGCCATTGCCCTGATCACCATCGGATCCTCTACAGCCAAACGGAAAGAATCCGGTAAAGAGAAGTTCAGGGTGATGCTGATGTATTACGGCATTGCCCTGATCATCATATTCCTGGCCGTTCCCTGGCCGTTTTCCCCGCTCGCTAACCGCCCTTATGTAAGATAATATATGATTCATTTATTCAAAACCAAAACCGGAAGGCTGAGGATCATTGCCCTTCTCGAAGGAATTTCCCTGCTGGTACTCATTTTTGTCGCAGTCCCTTTAAAATACGGATTCCATGATCCTTCACTGGTAAAAATGATGGGCCCGGTACACGGCTCGCTGTTCCTGCTGTTCTTATTCAGCACCCTGAGCGTAGGTGTGGAACAGGGATGGAAATTTAAAGAAACCACCTGGAAAGTACTGCTGGCCTGCATGATCCCGTTCGGCACTTTTTACATTGACCGTAACATCCTGCGCCGGCTGTGAAAAATCGCCTTCTCTGCTGCTGAATGACAGAAGCAGCCGCTTTCCCTGTTCCGTAACATACAGGAACCTGCTGCTCACATTAGATCGGTCAGAACTCAGATATCATAACCTTTACTTTACAGGCACTTTTCCCTTATGATATTCCACTCCCCCTCCCGACGGGGAACAGGCACGGCAGTAGGACTCATCTTATGACTGACAGACTTAAATCCCGCCCTTACCGGAGATTCTGTTTAGTGCTGAACGGCGAGCTGTGCTTCCGTGCCCGGTCGCAGACCAGATGGGTAAAATAAGATTTCCCGCCTGTTCTCGCCTCTGTAAAGACCTCCGATTCAAACCTGAGTTTCAGCTCCCAGGTATCCCATTTCCGCATTCCCTGCTGATAAGGATCAAAGCTGCATTTCACTTCAAAATGCTGCCTGTTGGGATCGCCTACAAATTCCACAACAATGCTTTGTGTCTCTCTCTGCACTTCTTCCCGTACCGTTGCCTTAAGTTTCATCTACAATTTTTTCCAAAGCTATTGCGGTAATGCGACAAAAGGTGTCGTGTTTTATATTTTTTCTGCAGGGTCGTATGAGGGTATGTATAAAATCGGCTGTGGATGCATGATTTATGTATGACTTTTGTAATCTTTCCGGCTGAAGATAACCGGCTCCCTGGATCCCAGAGCGTTTATGTTGCAATAGTAATCAGAAACGCTGCTTTTTTATTGTGCGTGAAGCAGGAAGGTTACCTCTTTGTCAATCTTAGTCTTTAGATATTTATGCGTTCTTTTCAGATCAGATTGAATCTCCATTCACTTTAAAATGAAGTTTTGAGATTGCCTGCCGCTTCCATAATCATTCTTTTTACAAGCCCCTGTACTTCCATCCCTGTCATCGTTTTAATTTTCAGATACCGGTTTCCTGCGGATCTATGTCGCAATTTTACAAAAGATCTCTTGTTATCCGTTATTGGTTTCCGTATGCCGAATGATTAGAAACCTTAATCAGAAAGTTCTGTTCATCAGAGGATTCTTTTACAGAAAATAAAATAACATATTTTATAACCGATTACCTCTCCGGACAGAAAGTAAACAAACAACTTTTTCTTATAGATCCCTGAAAAACAGCTGGATAAAATATAAACACGTTGTCCTTCTTCATTATAATCCGGTATCATAATTTTATAAAACTCTTCTATTTCACTCCTGATAAGGTGAAGAAAACGGTCTTTACAAACAGGCATGGTAATCAGATATTAATCGTTTAATATTTTTGACTGAGATTTACATTTCAGCATATGAAAGTGCATAGGTAACCTCATCTTATTCAGGTACATTCAAAAGCAGGTTTTTTTGTTAATAATTAATTGTTGTGCTGTTAAACTTTATTGGAATCCGGGAAACTCACAGGCCTGAGCATGGAATTTATTTTTGAATATAACCGGCTTCAATAAATTTAATTCAGGAGCTATACATAATGCCATAGGCAGAACCCGTAAAATTGTTTCTGATACGATGGATAATCAATTCATTCAGTTTAAATTTACCCATCCGTAAGTAGGCGTTGCTGAAGTTTGAATACAGCCCTGAAATATTCCGGTCCCTGCAGTTTTCAGATATTGAATTGTACCTTCATTGGCACTATTACAGGTGGAAGTTGTAGACAGCACTGCTATTTTTACAGTGCCGTTAACCTGTAACTTTGCGTCGCTGGCTGTTGTTTCAAAATTATCAATATCAATACCCGTCTTACCATTTCTTAAAATTGTGAATGCATCACTTTTTGAGCCAAAACCATTTCCTACGAGAAAAAGTCTTTTCGAGAAATTGGTTAATGCATTAGGTTGCGGCGAAGTTTCAGCCGTGTTATTATATCCTGTCATTACAGCATACATACTTTCGGGAGAAAGATTATTACCAAAAGCAAGCGAAAAATTTCCTGTCGTGATATTCTGGTCTCCGATAGCAATGGAATTAACGGCAGATAAAGTATTAGAAGTACCCAATGCACTGACACGTGCACTGCTGGCCGTACTTATATTGGTTTCTCCCATAACGTAAGATCTGGATCCACTGAGATTATTATTTAAACCAATAGCTACCGAAGCAGCTGCAGAAGCACTGTTTCCCGATCCGACTGCTACAGATGTTAGATCAGATATATTATTTGAACCCATTGCGATTGATGCATTCCCCGTTGCTCTATTCCCTATACCCATTGCGATAGTGCCAATATTTGCCGCAGATGAATTGATGCCTGAAGCAAAGGCTCCCAGGCCAGAAGAAATATTACCGGCTCCCAAAGATGTGCTTGCATCCCCAGAGGCACTATTCATCGTTCCGGCAGTAAAAGAATTTTTGCCCAGCGCACCGAGATTTGCCACCGTCAATCCACTTGTTGTTAATAAACTACTATAGGTGCTGTTGCCGGTGAATATTTCATTCAGATCTGCGGGATTCCAAGAGGCGTCTAATCCGTACTGGCCTGGGGTGCCATAGTTTCCCGCTGGCGCACCAATGAGTTTCCAGTAGAAGTTACTGGCCGACAGATTGGGTTTTCTTTCAAAACCAGATGGAGCAATATAGGTCTGATTATCTATAAATTTCTGCCAGAAAGTTCCGTCAAAATAATAATATCCAACGGATGTTATATTTGTTCTCTGGGAAAGATTATCTCCTCCGGCGATATCTGCAATATAAACAATCGTACCTTTCTGATCAGAGCCGTACAGGAGATTTCCCTTAGCACTTAGCTCTTGCCTGGAAAGCCTTGGAGCCTGGATTCCGGTAACATCACTTAATAAAAGCGCTCCCGAAGAATCCTTTTTCCCGTTGATATCCAATGTAGATTTAGGTGTTACCGTATTGATACCGATACGTCCTGTCTGGGCCAGAGACAGTGAACTTATACCAACGATACAATTCAAAATTAAAGCTGACTTTAGTTTCATTCTCATAATCTTTTTAATTTGTTTAAATGTTATTTAAGGCAATTGTTAATGCAGATTTATAGTCTTTATTTTTTTTTATCACCTGAACGGTCATCAGATCAGTCCAATTAAGAAAAATTACATCTCATGAGAATTTATAAACAGGCAAACTTCTAAAATTAATCAGGGCACTGATAAGGTCAGAACTCACGATCCAGCCTGATGTATCCATATTCTGCCCGGAAATTAATTTTAACCGGAATACCATTTAAAACTTAGTATACAAAATTCTTATCAGTGGACAAAGCCATGACAGTATTGAATCAGGATCTTATCTTTTCAGTTTCATTGTTATGATCTGAGGAAACAAAAATATCTATTGCGATCCATGCGTACTAATTTTAGACTGTCACTATTCGGGATTTTGACAGTATTGAACTTTTAAGGTCAGTTTCGGGGGCTTTTGTCGGAAATTTTATTAATAAAATCAGAGGGAGAAAGCCCGGTTTCTGTCTTAAAAACGGAGGTAAACCTGCTGTGGGATGAGTAGCCGCAAACTTCTGACAAGTAACTGATTTTATAATTACGGTATTCGCTTTCTTCGTACAGTAATCTGGTGATATAGAGAATACGTAATGAATTGATATAATCACTAAACGTTTTATTCCGGTGTTTTTGTAAAATAAAGTTAATGTACTTGCTGTTGGTCTCAAATTGCGTGGCCATTGATGAAATGGAATAATTATTATTTAAAAATTCCTTTCCTGCCTCAAAATCCTCAAGCTTCCTGAGCAAATCCATTTCTTTTTTGTCGGAAAGAATTTTTTTGTCTGATTTTTTTTTACTTTCAACGGTCGGCTCTGCATCCTTTAATGTTTTGTCTTCCTCCTCTTCCGGCCGGAAAATTGAAAGTTGCGCAGTATGATCTTCACTCTTCTCCGGCCTATTCTCCTTTAGCTGTGACAGAACGTGATTAAATTTTTCATTGGCCATCTTCCGTTTGGCTGCAAAAACTTTAATCAGAATGAAAATTGCCACCAGGGAAATGAAAGAAATCAAGATTAATATAATCTGATCCCTTTCTTTCTCCCTGATGATTGTATTTTTATCATTTACTTCCTCCTCAATAATCTTTCCTATCTGCTTTTTTCTGAGGACTTCCAGATCATTAAGTTCTTTGATCATTTTTTTCCTGACCCCAAACCTGTCAAAATTATAATTGATCCGCTCCTGCAAAATTTTCATCCTCTCAACATTCAAATTATTTTTTTTTGCATTATCAAGCGCTTCATCGAAGTAAATG
>JAKOOI010000144.1 GCA_022701475.1 Weeksellaceae bacterium | reverse complement strand
TATCGGCAAATGGCAGGTATTATCTGAGTTTTCTCAATACTTTTCTCAGTAATGTCTCGGTATTTTTTCTGTCCGGCACCGTAGTAATTTCTTTCGTCAGGGCTTTTTCAAACGCTGCTTTGGCTTTCCGGTATTCTTTTTTTTCCAGATAATATTTTCCTGCCTGCCGGTATACCAGCCAGAACTCAGGATTCAGGCTCTGGTAATGGCGGATCTGGTCATCAGAAAGTATTTCTTGGCTGTTGGCACAAGCTCTTTCAATTTCAGCATTCAGCTTCCTGTAGCTTTCATAGTTTTTAAAATCCCGGGAATCAGCGAAAGGATCCCGGCCGATATTCATTTCCGGTCTCGAAAACTGATAGTTCCCGTTTTTTTTACCGGAAAAGATGTCATTCAGGTCATAACATACAAATTCGCCGAGCTGATATGGATCGGAAGATACCCAGACCAATCTTTTCTCAGGAGAGAAAATTACGGCATGATGGGCCAGCAACTGGTTGATCGCCTTTTCGTTGCCATAACCTATCTTTTTCCCCTTCAGGCCTGAACGGTCCCGTAAAAGGGCCGCCATTTTTTCAGGATCCAGCTTTTTATTCTCCAACAGCTCCTGCAGTTTTTCATAGCGGTATTGGGAATGGCTTTCCGTAATCTGCTTCCGGTTCCTTTTATCATTTTTGTAGGCCTCTGACTGAAAATGGTTGGTACAGAGCATGCGGCTTGAATTTTTTACTTCATAGACTCCGAAATTATCCGGCGAAATTTCAATAACTGCTGCTTTCCGGTCATTCGCACTGCCTACCAGAATAGATTCCGATACAAAAACCTTTCTCTTTTTTGCGATGGCAACAGCTTCATCGATATTTTTTGCATATTGCAAAATTTCTCTTGTCACCAGGGAAACCGGTGTTTTGGCCGTGAGCGGAATCCTGGATTTTCCGGCATTGATGGTTACGGTAAGGCCTTCCCGGTTCATCCCTGAAACCACCCCGATCATGCCCGGCCAGCTGACCGACAGATAGGGAATTCCTGTTTCGGGTTCCACCATTTCCACCAGTTTATTTTCAGCAAAATCATCCCCGACATAAAAATCAAAGTTCCGGCCGATCAGCAGGTCGCCGTCCTCCGTACTTTCATCCCATACGGCCAGCGAGGTGCAGCCTACCATCATCAGGTCCTGCATCGCGTGGCCAATGTCATGGGCCCCATGCAAATACATGATTCTCAGGAATTCAGGTGCAATAAAATTATATTGGTCTGACGAATACCTGGATAATCCATATAATTCCGCCTGATCGTCTTCACGTATATTGAGGTGCATTTTCCGGTTGTACCATTTCAGGAAGCCTCGTAAAAGGTCCTGCCTGAATTTTGACGGAACAAACCCCTGCACTTTCGAAAAAAAGATTTCTTCCTGTTTCTGCATCAGGCGCTGGGTCAGCGCGCCATTATTATAGCCCAGCTGTAAAGGGTTTCCCGTAATGTATAGTTCCCAGAGCTGCTGTTTATTTTTCGTTAAATGGTTTTGATTAAAATCAAAAGTAGAATCATTGATCCTGCTGACCTTAGGAATTTCAAGCGCATACCGACGGATATCGGGGACATGACGTACAGATTTTCTGATTACACATGAAATGAGGCTGATATTCAGGATAAGGCAGAGGCAAACCAATACGATCTTCTGACCATATGAACAACTGCCTTTTAATGGGTCATACTCCCTGTTTTTATTCACCTTTGTTCTTATTAATCATTTCAAGCAATCTCTTATCAACCAGGTCTTTCCCCAGGATTTCAGCACAAGTAGTAAAGGCACCGATGGTGCAGCCCAAAATACCGTGCATATTGACCGACTGCCCTGTCATAAAAAGATTATCAATCTTCGTTCTCGGGGAAACCATGGTTTTCAGAGGGTTTTCGGAACTTTTCCTGTAGCCGTACATGTTTCCGTTGGAACTCCCGATATAATCACGGTATGATAAAGGAGATGAAACATATATTCCTTTAACGGATTTTCTCAGGCCCGGAAACTTCTTTTCCAGTGCCGAAATCATTTTCTCTGCCTTTTCCTTTTTGAAACGTTCATACGCCTCTCCCCTTTCCTGCTCATCAGCAACCGTATTGAAGGTATGCTCCCATTGCTTCACTTCCTCAAAATCCATATAGGAAATGGCGGTCAGGCTTTCTGCAAACTCCGGATGCTGCTTTGACGGCGATGAAGAAAGCATATAGGTCTCCGGCCAGAAATCTTTCCGGTAGCGGTATGCCTGCCAGACAGATTCTTCAGACTGATAATGATACAGGTTATAATTAAAATAAGGAACAGTCTCCGGCCTCAGGACAAGATAGACACTGAAGCATGACGGTCCGGGCTCCCAGCTCATGACCCTGTTCAGAAAAGACTTTTTCAGCCGTTTTTCTCCGATCAGCCGTACCGTTGAACGGATTTCGATATTGGAAATAAACCGGTCTGCAAAATATACCTTTCCTGCTTTTGTTTTCACCCCCTTCAGCATATTGCTTTCATCAAAAATAAACTGTTCCGCCTCTGCATGCTTATGGACTTCCGCACCGTGCTCCCGGAGCCTGCGGATCAGCAATTTTGAGATCTGGCTTCCTCCCTGAACACATTTATAGGCACTTTGAATATACGAGTTTACCGTCAGGGCATGTACATAAAACGGCACCGTCTCCGAATCTCCGGCATATAAAAAATTGGAGCCTAACAGAACCGACTGCAATGTAGTGTTCCGGGTAATGGATTCGATCATCCTTTTGGTATTCAGGTGAATAATTTCTTCATGATACCGGTCTTCCCCTACCAGGTGATACCTCGGAAACAGGCTGCAGATCCTTTGGATTTCCTCACAATAATTCTGCAGGTTCTCTCTTTCCCCAGGAAAATGCCGGGCCAGCTGCTCTACAAAATGATCATAGCCCTGGGCATGCGGATATTCGGTTGTATCATCCCCGAAGGTAATTTTATCGTAACCGTCCTTATCCATCTGCTGAAGCTGCAGGTCATCCATAATGCCGAGGTAAGAAAAATACTGATGAAGGTTCTGCCCGCTGGAAAGACCGCCCAGATAATGGACACCGGTATCGAAAACCAGTTTGTCCCGGGAAAAGGTCTGGAGGTTTCCGCCATATTGGTTATTTTTCTCCAGGACGCAGACTTTCAGGCCTTCCTTGGCAAGAACAAGCGCAGAAACAAGACCCCCCAGTCCGCTGCCGATAACCAGTATGTCGAATTCTTTATTCAAAGGAAAGCTGTGTTTAAGTAATGTTGAATTTTAAAAACGCAAAGCCGAAGGAGACTTTTCCTTCAAGGCCCTATGACTCAGGTCTGCAAAGGCGGTAACACCCGGCAAAAGCAAAAGTTACTTGCAACTTACATTTTACATTTCACAATCACTTGATGTTTGAGTTAAATATTAGTTTTATTTTGGGGTAAAAGTAGGAAAATTAATCAACATCATCCCAGAAATCGAAATAATTGAACCATTGAAGCGGATATTTCCTGATCATGGATTCCAGATTCCGGGTATAGGAGTTCAGAAGGCCCTGTGCATCGCGTTTTTTTACATGTTCCGCCAGTCTTGCATACAGGTGATAACGCAGGTTATTTTCTTTCATCACGTAAACGTACACTACGGGAACGCCCAGCCTGGAAGCGATGAGAAAAGGCCCGGCCGGAAATTTTGCGGTTTTCCCCAGCAGGTTACCTTCAAGGAACTTGGAACCTTCGAAATAGCGGTCCCCGGTGAAGCAGATAAGCTCATTTTTGGATAAAGCTTCATTAATCTCGAAAATATGGGACATATCTTCCTTTACATAAATGAATTTAATGCTGCTCTGTTTTACGGAAACGCTTTCCAGGTATTCCTTGATTACCGTAACTTCCTGGTCTGTGGTCACCAGGTTGATCTGGCAGTCGAAATCGATATCGGCAAAGAAATATTCTGCAATTTCAAAGTTCCCGATATGGGCGCTGATGAGAACCCCGCCTTTTTTTTCCGCCAGCAGGTTCCTGAGGTTTTCAATCCCGTCGAATTCATAAGTAAAATGGTCCCTCAATCCTGCAGATATTGCGGTTTTATCAATCAGCACCTTACCGAAAGTAAGATAACTCCTGAACACGGAAATTTTTGTTTTCAGGAAACCGTAGTCCAGCCTTTTGCGAAAGTAAGATGAAATGTAACGGCTGCTCTTCCTCAGAAACAGAAAGTAATAGGCTGCCACCAAGTAAAGCACGGCATACGAACTCCGGATCCCGGCATTGCGGATACACCAGACAAAAATCTTGTATCCGGTAATGGTACCTTTGGATCTGCCTTTCCACTTGTTCATAGCATCAGGTTATTAATATAACAATGTATCAATATAGCAATGTATCAATATAGCAGTGTATCAATATAACAGTGTAACAATGTAACAGTGAATCAATATAATAGTGTAAAAATTATTTTATACCGGATATCAGTACTTATCACATTGCTACATCGGTACAATGGTACATTGATACATTACTTACTTTTTCTCGGTGATTTTGTTCTGAATAGCTGAATAGAAATCATCGAAAGTGACCATCTTCTTAAAGTCTGCCTCGCCCAGCTTTACGCCGAAGTTGGATTCGATGACAACCACAAGGTCGATATAATCCAGGCTGTCCAGCCCTAATGTCTGTTTCAGGTTGGCCTCATTGCTGATTTCATCACCATCCACTTCAAATTCGTTGATTAAAAAGTCGTTAACGATGGCAACAATTTTTTCCCTTTCCATGTTTTTATGTAAATTTTTTAACGATTAATGCGGAGTTGGTTCCTCCGAATCCAAAAGAATTGGACAAAAATACGTCAATTTTTTGACTTTTTGTTTCAGCTACCAGATTTATCCTTTTCGCCTCATCATCAGGATTTTCCAGGTTGATATTCGGGGCAATAAAATCATGCTGCATCATTAAAACCGAGTAAATAACTTCACTTGCACCGGCCATCCAGCATTCGTACCCGGTCATGGATTTTGTGGAGCTTACCGGAATTTGACCACCGAAGATTTCATAAATCGCTTTGGCTTCATTGGCATCGCCGATCGGGGTAGAAGTGGCGTGGGCATTAATATAATCGATATGCTGTGCGGTAAGGCCCGACTGTTTCAATGCTCTTTCCATCGCCAGGGCCGGCCCGTCTACATTCGGGGTAGAAATATGCCCGCCGTTGGATGAAAATCCATAACCTGCAATTTCTGCAATGATATGGGCTCCTCTTTTTTGTGCGGATTCCAGGCTTTCCACGATCAGCGTTGCGCCGCCTCCGCTCGGGATCAGGCCGTCTCTACCGGAGTCGAAGGGCCTTGAAGCTTTCGTGGGTTCATCTTCCCTGACGGAAAAAACGCCCAGCCCGTCAAAGCTGGCCATTGAATACATATTGGTTTCCTGCGCTCCTCCGCAGACAATCATATCCTGGAAGCCGTTTTTGATCATCATATAAGCCAGTCCCAAAGAATGGGAACCGCTGGCACATGCCGCGCTGATGGTGAGGTTGATGCCTCTCAGTTTGAAAATCGTGGAAAGGTTCATCGTCACCGTAGAGTTCATGGATTTGAAAATGGCTCCGGAACCCATCAGTGCCGTATCTTTTTTCTCTCTCGCAATGTCTATGGATTCCACAACTGCCTTGGAAACACTATCGTTTCCGTACAGGATTCCGACTTCGTTATGATCTAAAAAATCCTGGTCGATACCGGCCTGCTGCAGAGCATCCAGCGTGGCAAGATAAGCATACTCGCTTTCTTCGCCCATGCTTACCCGCTGCCTCCGGTTCAGAAGGTTCTTCAGATCCGGTTTCGGCACAACGCCTGTCAGGCCCGACCGGAAGCCGAACTCTTTTCTCTCATCCACTAAAAAAATGCCGGATTTCCCCTGAAATAAAGATTCCTTCACCGCTTCCAAAGAAGTTCCGATGCAGGAATAAATTCCCATTCCGGTAATGACAACCCTGTTTTCCATATTGTTTGATTTAACAATGTATCAATCTAGCAATGTAACCATTCTTATCAGTCCGTATCCATTGGTATACCGGTACACTGGTATATTGTTATATCATTTTACGAGTATATTCCGCCGTTGATATTAATGACTTCGCCTGTAATATAGGAGGATTTTTTTGAAGCTAAAAATGCTACCAGATCCGCTACTTCTTCCGCTTCCCCGAACCGGTTGGCAGGAATCATCACTTTCAGTTCCTCTTCATTGAACTCCTGCGTCATATCCGTTCTGATGAATCCGGGTGCCACTGCATTGACGGTGATATTCCGTTTTGCCACTTCCTGTGCCAGCGCCTTGGTAGCACCCACCAGCGCTCCTTTTGCAGCAGAATAATTCGTCTGCCCGGCTGTGCCTTTTACGCCGGAAACGGAAACCATATTGATAATCCGCCCGTATTTGTTGCGCAGCAGCTTCTGGATAAAGAAGTTGGTTACATTGAAAAAGCCGTTCAGGCTGGTATTGATCACGGCATTCCAGTCTTCGCTCGGCATCCACATGAAAAGTCCGTCCCTGGTGATTCCGGCATTGTTTACAATCACCTCAACGGTTGCTTCCGGATTGTTTTCCTGCCATTGGGTGAGAACAGCCTGTGTTTCTCCGGCATTACCTACGTCGAACTTCAGGATTTCCCCCGTAGTACCCAGCTCTTCCACCCTGGCCAGCGTATCTTTTGCCGCTGCCTCGTTGGAAGTATAATTAATGAGAAGATGGTAATTTTTTTCTTCTGCCAGTTTGATACAGATCGCTCTTCCTATTCCCCTGGAGCCGCCTGTGATGATTGCACATTTCATGTGTAGCGTATGTTAGTTTAGTTTTGGGTATATTCTTTTATGACAACTTTTATCAGCCTGAGGTTACATACTCTTCAGATAGTTCTTCACCTGTTCCAGATAAGGATACATTACCCTGTCATTGGAAAACGCGGGAATGATCTTTCTTATTTCGTCATACAGCTCTTTTGTTGCCGATGAGATTTTATCCTGGAACCCGAGATATTCGATAGCCTGAACGATGGTAACCGCCTCAATCGTCAACACTTCAAATGCATTTTCAATAACTTTCCTGCAGATCACCGCCGCATTGGTCCCCATGCTCACAATATCCTGATTGTCATTATTATTCGGAATGCTGTGCACATACATCGGGTTGGAGAGCATCTGGCTCTCCGCCGTAGTGGAAGTCGCCGTAAACTGCACGCCCTGCATCCCGAAATTGAAGCCCAGTTTCCCCAGGTTCACAAACGGAGGCAGGATTTCATTGATTTTAGAATTCAAAAGATAGTTCAGCTGTCTTTCGGCAAGCATCGTCAGCTTGGTAACCACAATTTTCAGCTTATCCATTTCCAGCGAAATATAATCGCCGTGGAAATTTCCGCCGTGGTATACATGCCGGTCCGCCACATTGATGACCGGATTGTCATTGGCAGAGTTGATCTCGTTTTCCAATACTTTCTCCGTATATTCCAGCGTGTCCAGGACCGGGCCGAGGATCTGCGGAACGCATCTCAGGGAATAATATTCCTGAACCTTATCTTTGAAAACTTTTTCCTGCTCTTCAAAATGAGTATAAAGATGGTCTGCCCTTTTCCTTACCAGCTTGCTGTCTGCCAGATGGTCACGCATCCGGGCGGCAATTTTCTGCTGTCCTGCATGGAGCTTTGTTCCGTTGAGCGGTTCCGACAGGTGATCGTCATAGGCCTGTACAATTTCATTGATGGCACAGGACAGCGCAATGGAAATATCCGTCAGCTGGTTCGCTTTATGGGCATTGACAGCACCGATTCCCGACATTGCAGAAGTTCCGTTCATCAGGGCCAGCCCTTCCCGGATTTCCACCCGGATCGG
>JAKOOI010000120.1 GCA_022701475.1 Weeksellaceae bacterium | reverse complement strand
TTACCGGGCTGAATGCATACACAAGCGTTGCACTTACGTGAACATGGAGGATATAAGCTTGAAAGCCTGCTCATGGAGTTCAGATTCAGATATTCTGCTGATCCTTTTGCTACACAGATATTGTTCCTCCGGAGCAAATTTGTTTTCTTAAGGAGTACAAAAAACCGACTATTGATGAAAAGTGAAAAGTGAATGGTCAATTGGCTCTGCAGGTGAATTTTCAGACAAAGATAAAAATTCACCACTGACCAGCGCAGCGGATTGACCATTGACAAAAGATCGGAGACCTGTATAATACGGTATTCCTGAAAGTAAAGCTTCGTTTAAAACCCGTACTTCTTTGTAATCCGGAGTTTTTTTGATAAGTTTACCTATCTTAATTCAATCCGATGGTTCTCAGCAGAATTTGGTCCGCCTTTATTATCGTGGCCATTGCTATTGCAAGCATAAAATATGTATCGTCAGGCCACTACAAAACCATTTTCAATGATATGGTGGTGGGAAAAGGCGGCGACACCGTTCAGATAGATACCCGGCCTGTGAGCGCCGTTTCCCCTTTCGTACGTGACCGCCTGATGAGAAAACCTGATTTTGAAGACAGCCGTATCCATTACAGGACGGATTCGCTGAAGCAGGACGTAAAGATTTACCGGATCCAGGAATCTGACGGCGTCATCGGAACTTCCGAAACAGCTGTGAAAATCTGTCTGGGGCTGATCGGGATCATGGCCCTCTTCATGGGATTCATGAGCATCGCCGAGAAGGCAGGCGGCATCAATCTGCTGAGCAGGCTGATCCAGCCTTTTTTCTCGAAACTTTTTCCTGAAATCCCTAAGAACCATCCTGCTTTCGGGCATATGCTGATGAATTTCAGCGCTAACCTGCTGGGCCTGGACAATGCCGCAACGCCTTTCGGACTGAAGGCAATGGAAAGCCTGCAGACCTTAAATCCTGACAAAGAGACGGCCAGCAATTCACAGATCATGTTTCTCTGTCTCCATGCCGGCGGAATGACCTTAATTCCGGTATCCATTATTGCCCTCCGTTCCTCCGCAGGCTCGCAGAATCCTACCGACATTTTCCTCTATTGCATGATGGCCACTTTCGCGGCGACGATGGCGGCGATGATCATCGTTTCTTTGTATCAGAAAATCAATTTACTGAATCCTGTGGTCATTGGCTACGTCGGAGCAATTTCCGCACTGGTCGGATTGCTTGTCTGGTACCTGACCGGCCTCAGCAAAGAAGATCTGGATACCTTCAGCCAGGTGCTGAGCAACGGGCTGATCCTCTTCATCTTTCTTGCCATTGTACTGGGAGCGGTGTATAAAAAAATAAATGTCTTCGATGCCTTTATCGAAGGTGCCAAAGAAGGGTTTACCACCTGCGTGAAAATCATCCCTTATCTTGTCGGGATGCTGATTGCGATTTCCATGCTGAGGACTTCAGGGGTATTTGATGTGATCATCGACGGAATGAAATGGGCGGCTAATGCCGCGAACCTGGATGCCCGTTTTGTGGACGGGCTGCCGACCGCCCTGATCAAGCCGTTGTCCGGTTCCGGAGCCAGGGGAATGATGGTGGACACGATGGCTACCTTCGGGCCGGACAGCTTCCAGGGAAAACTGGCTGCCGTACTGCAGGGAAGCTCAGACACCACGTTTTACGTAATTGCCGTTTACTTTGGTGCCGTAGCTGTCAGGAATACAAGATATACGGTTGTTGCCATGTTGCTGGCAGATCTGGTGGGAATTATTACTTCCATTGTGCTGGCTTATTTATTTTTTGCTTAGAAAAACTATGAAAGCATATATTCAGACTGATAAAGACGGAGAGTTTTACAATATAAATGCCTTTTCAGCTTATGAAGGCTTTAAGCATTTCGGTTTTGAAATCGAAAAGTTCTCTGATGCCAATGAAATTTCAGACAACAATCCGGAGCATATCATCGTCGGCGGAATTGGCAGCGTACGAAAAAGACTGAAAAATTTAAATATTACCCGTCCTGATAAAGAAATTGATTATCCGGATGAGCTGCGGCCTTTTTTAAAAAGGAAAATCTGGGAATCTACCGTTAATACCCTGTTTAAAGATAAAAATGCCCGGAATATTTTTATTAAACCTAAAACAGAAACAAAATTATTTGCCGGAAAAGTGATTACAAACGACACGGATTTTATCGGCTTGGTCGATCAAGAGAAAGATACTGAAATTTTTTGTTCAGAACTGATCCGTTTCAAAACGGAATGGAGATGTTTTATCCGGTACAGGGAAATCCTGGATATACGCAAGTATAAAGGCGATTGGGGCACCTGTCTGGATGTAAAAACCGTAGAAAAAGCAATTGACGGCTTCATTTCACAGCCGAATTCTTATGCCCTGGATTTTGGTATTAATGAAAACAATGAGACCGTTTTGGTAGAAGTCAATGATGGACATTCCTTAGGAACCTACGGCCTTTTATCAAGCCATTATGCCCGGTTTCTTTCTGCCAGATGGAGCGAATTGACCCGAACCGAAGACTATTTAAATTTTTAACTCAATAAAATACCCTCTATGATTACCGATAAAGAATTTACCCTCAGACTCATCCGCCAATTAAGCCAGGCACTGGAAAAACTGATCCTTGACAAGCCTGAGGAGAGCCTGATGCAGAAAGAGCTTGATTTCGATTCGCTGATGAAAGATATCTTTAAGATGGATTTCACAGAAATCTCCTTAAAACCAAAAGAAGAACTTACCGGTATGGTTGAAGAAAGGCAGGAAAGAGACCGTAAAGACTATTATGAGATGCTTGGAAACCTTTTCTATTTCAAAGGCAGAGGGGAAAGCAACAATGACTTCCTGGACAAAGCAAAGACGTTCTATGAACTTTATCTGCAGACCAGCGGGATTTTTGCGCTTCCGGTCATCAACCGGATCAATGAAATAAAAAAAGCACTTGAATAAAGTGCTTTTGTATTTTAAAAAGTAATTTTATACGTTCCGGTAGAAGAGACGCCGGACTTCTCAGCCTTCACATATTTCTTGACCCATGAAACGGCGTTGGAAGTAATGCAGGGATCCGCAGTTCCTCCTGACCTTCTGGCAGAAACCACATTGCCGGCCTTATCTACCGTATAGGCAACGGTAATGGTTCCGCTGGCTGTACAATTATTGGCAGGCTGCGCACCGCCCCTTCCCATGGTTCCCGGGATAAACCCTACCAGCTTCCTGTCGATTCCTACTTTGCTGTCACCGTTTCCGTCACCGCCCAGCGGATCACCGGCATTTCCGATCCCGTCTCCATCGCCCTGGCTTCCGGCTTTTGTACCTCTCCCGCGGATGAGGTTACCGATGGCTGCCGTTCCTTTCCCGTCACCGCTTCCGGTTTTGGAATTGGCCGTCGCGGCTCCGGATTTTTTGGTATTCTTTGAAGCGCTTGCGCTGGCGGATGACTTTTTGCTTTCCGTTGATTCTTCTCTTTTCGGAGCCGTTAGCTTCGGATTGTTTCCGGTAACGATCTTTTCTTTGGCTTCGGATTTTTTTGTTTCCGGCTGTGGCTGCGGCTCAATTGTCGTTCTGGTTTCCGGAACGGCCGTTTCAGGAGTTTCAGCGGTAATTTCATCTGCAGCTGCGGCTAAGCTTCCCGGCTGGTCGGCCGGCTCTTCCACACCGTTTCCGTTTCTGTTGTCCCCGAAATTCACCAGCATGGTCGTCACGATTTCCGGTGCGGGTTCCTGGGGCTTTGGCTTTAATTTATACAGGAAAACAAACAGCAGGATAGCAGACCAGATCAGGACTGAAAGCAGGGCGCTTTTTATCCGGTCTCTGTTTTCTTCGTTTTTATTGATGGTATCGCTTCTCATCCCGTCTGGTGGTTTCTGAATAATCAGGGTTTTTCTTATTTTTCTTTTACCGTGGCTATGGCAATATTGAATTTGTGCTTTTCTGCGATTTCCATAGCAAAAACCACGTCTTTGTGCATGGTGCTTTCATCAGCCCGTATGGTAAAGGCTTTACTGCCCTGGCTGTTCAGCTTGTTTACGATCATCTGTTCCAGGTCGGTACGGCTCACAGGAACGTCATCTACAAAATAGGACCCGTCCGGTTTGATGCTTACCGTAAGCGGATTCGGGATATTGTCATCCACGGCACCGGTTTTCGGCAGGTTCACTTCAATGGCGCTTTGGTTGGCGGCAGAAGAAGTGATCATAAAGAAGATCAGCATCAGCAGGATCACATCGGTCATGGCTGCTAAACTGAATTCCGGGCGCGCTTTGTTTTTTCTCTGGATTTTCATCGGTTGATTTCTTTTTGTTACGGTTCAGCCTTTCGGCATATTTCAAGAATTACAACGGTTTATTGATCAGGTCCAGGAATTCCCCCGACATGTTCTGTGCCTTCAATACAAACTTATCAATCCTTGTTAACAGGATATTATAGAAAAAGTTGGCCGGAATGGCTACGGCAAGACCTACCGCCGTCTGTCCGAGCGCGGTATAGATCCCTTCTGAAAGTGTTTTCGGAGAGAAAGCCCCTTCCATATTGGAAAGGTCAAAGAACGCAATGATCATCCCGATCACCGTACCCAGAAGCCCCAGCATCGGGGCAATACTTGGTACTACCGCCAGCAGGTTGAGGTTTTTTTCCATGTTGGCCACTTCCACCTGCGCCTGCGATTCCATGGCGCTTACGATATCGGAAACCGGCCGGCCCAGTCTGGAAATTCCTTTTTCCAGAATTCTTCCTTCAGGAGAATGCTGCCTTTTACAGTAATCCGCCGCCGATTCTATTTTCCCTTCCCGGATGAAATCTTCGATGTTATTCATAAAATCGGCATCGGTTTTCGACACCATCCTTTTAATAAAGAAAAACCTTTCGAAAAAGAGGTAAACAGAAAAGACACCGAGTAAAAGTACGGTTACCATTACAATTTTGGCAAATATGCCTCCGTGAAACATGATTTCCCAGAATGAAAACACTTTTTTAGGTGCTTCTGCCACTGCAGATGCGGTAACCTGTGCAAATAATACCTGAATAAGTTCCGTTAACAGCATTACTATCTATTTTTATAAAAGTTGTAACGACAAATGTAATGGAATATTATGAAAAGCAGTCTTAAAAAATGCTTAAAAAACGGCTGAAACAGCTTAGAATCGAAAATAGCGAAGTTCTCTTCAAAAGAAATTGAAAAGAACTTTAACTTTATCTGCTCAGAACGGGATTTTTCAGTCCTCGTCTACTTCAATAACATCCTGCTTGAATTCGCACTTCAGCCTGAAAGGAATCGGGTTCCCGGATCCGGTATAGAAATCATCGATGGTTCCTTTCCAGATGACCTGGAGCTCGCCTTCTTCGTTTTTTTCAAACTGAAGTTCATTATCATAGATAAAAGCTTCTTCATCATCAAAAAGATCCACTTCCGTAAAGGTTTCTTCATCAGAATCATTTACCGTAATGGTTTTCCCTTCTATTTCCGCAGATTCGATAGGGAAATCAAAGACTTCAAGTGATAACTGAGGAAAGTTGTACTGCAGAGAATCATCATCCACATGATCCAGACTGTCATCCGTAATAATCTCAACCTCTAACAGGTGTTGCTGGTTGCTGTACACCGCTTTACAATAAGTGTTTCTGATATTGTACTTTAGCGTTTCCTCCGGATGGTAAATTTTTAAAATCCCTTTCATTATTTCTTAAAAAAGAGCTGTAATACTATGATTGTTAAATGTTTTCAACAAAGATAAAAAATAGATTGAATGTGGAGAATTTTTTGAAAAAATATTTTTTAAAATCATCGATAAATTTCTGTTGCCCAACGGTACGGAAAATATTTTCACAACATTCGGATCCGCAGGGAGAAGATGCGATATAAATATTTACATTTGTCCAAAGAATTCATGCCGCATGAAAAACATATTAATGAAAGGGGCTGCTGCCCTGATGCTGGTGCTCGGCCTGTCATCCTGCAGGAAGTCGGACTCTCCGCTCACGAAAGTCACGCCCTCCAACCTGGATTCCATTGCCGCCAACTATTATGAGCAATACCTGAAAATGTACCCCCTGGAGGCAACCTCCCAGGGCGACCTCCGGTATAATGACCAATTGCCGATTACGATCGATAAAGACTTTATTTCAGGTGAGGTAGCCTTCTATCATTCCGTGCAGAAACAGCTGGAAAATGTGGATTACAAGAACCTTTCCGATGAAGACAAAGTAGTCTATAATGTACTGGACTACACCCTGAAAGATAAAATTGAAGCGTATGCCTACCATCCGGAATACATCCCGTTTACCCAGTTCGGGGGATTGCCTCTAAGCTTTCCCTTATATGGAAGCGGGGAAGGCAGCCAGCCCTTCAAAACCGAAAAAGACTATACTGACTGGCTGAAAAGGATGGAAAAGTTCCCTGAATGGATGGACGCCGCCACCGAAAACTTCAGGGAAGGCATCAGCAATAAAATGGTGCTTCCCAAAAAGCTGGTCGTCAAGATGATTCCCCAGATGAGAGCGGAAGAAATGATCTCTGCCGATCCGGAAAAAAATATTTTCTACGGACCAATAAGAAATTTTCCGAAAGACTTTACCAAAGAGCAGAAAGAGCGGTTTGCAGGGGCTTACAAAGAAGTGATTACCAACAAAATCGTTCCTGCCTACAGCCGGATGGGCGATTTTCTGGAAAAGGAATATCTGCCGAAAGCCAGGGATACCGATGGCTATAACAGCCTTCCCAACGGTAATGAGATCTATCAGTATTATGTGAAAAGCTGGACAACCACCGGCCTGTCTCCGGAAGAGATCAATGCCATTGGCCGTCAGCAGGTGGCCATGCTGCGTGCCGAAATGGAAAAGGTAAAGCAGCAGGTAGGTTTCAGCGGAACGCTGGAAGATTTTATCAGCTATGTAAAAACCGACCCCAAGGCAATGCCTTATAAAACTTCGAAAGAGGTGCTGGCCGCCTTCAATGGGATTCTTACCCAAATTACCCCGAAACTGAAAACCATGTTTTCCATTACCCCGAAAACGAAATTCGAGATCCGGCAGACGGAAAAGTTCAGGGAAGCCAGCGCCAGTGCAGAATACATCCAGGGAACCCCCGACGGCGAAAGGCCGGGAATTTTTTATGTCCCGCTTCCGGATCCTTCGAAATTCAATGTAACCTCGGGAATGGAGTCCCTTT
>JAKOOI010000096.1 GCA_022701475.1 Weeksellaceae bacterium | reverse complement strand
ATTTTCAAAGGGCAAAGATAGGAAATATGAAGGTGTTCAGGAACCCTTACTCCATCAAATGTTTCTTTTCCGGATTTCTCCAGCCCGCCTGGCTGTCATATTCTACGAACACGATTTTCAGGTCGGCTGAACTTTCGCGGTCCGTAAAAAATATTTTCTTTGCAGCCTGGCTTCCGTACTCCGTAAAAAACCATTTCCCGTTGTTCTTCCCTGCCTGGCTGTCGTACCTTACCTTCACAACCTTAAGGTCGGCCTGGCTCTCATACCGCACCACAAACACCTTTACCTGCGCCTGGCTGGCATATTCCGTGGCAAAAACTTTCTGCGCGCTGAGACCGGTTCCGGAGAGCAGCAGAAAAAGATGGATCAGGTGTTTCATAAGCAGGTTTTAAGAATAAAGGTAAGGAAATTTATGAACGGAAATGGGTTGAATAAAAGATCAGTCTGATACCACAACGCAGATGAAAACTTTAAAATAGGTTTTGACAGGTAATCTTTATAATTTTTTATCCATGAATATAACAGATCTCCGGATTATGGAATTTTACTCATCATTATATGTGAACAGAGATAAAAATAATACTATTATAGAGAATTATGTTTAGATAAAAAACCACACAAAAGGATTCGTGCGGCAGCGTGGCTTTCTTCTTGCCCCATTTTCTTCAACTACCGCTTCATCCAACTGCTTCTCAAGCCTAACAAGATCCTCTTCCTTTTTTACCAGCCTTATAGCAGACCTTTTCAACCCATTTCTGATGGCAATGGTAAGTTCTCCACCCAAAGATAACATTTCTGTTCATCCTTATTTCAATAAAAAAACCACCCGAAGGTGGTTATATTAATATTCTATTTCTTTCATGAAATATTTACCATCTTTATCTTTTTCTACGTCGAAAATGTAGCTGTTGAAATTTTGATAATATATAGGTTCTCCTGTCTCATCAGAGATATGCAAAAAATTATGATTATCAAATAATGAATTAATTGCAATTAACCATAATGAATCTTTTTTTCCTTTATATTTTCCATACTCGATTACTTCTTTTCCTATGTACTTAATATCTTCATCTATACATTTCTCAGTATAGTACTTTTCCAAATGATTTTCCATTACCAGTTTTGCTTTTGCAACTATTTGCTCTTTTGTATATTTCATAATTTTATTTTTAAAGGGATAACTCCTACTTTTGACCTTTCTCTGTTTACATACTTCAAACTAACACTTAATTCTTCTTTTGTCCAAAGATGTTTTTGTGACCAAATTTTTTCAAATACGTAAGTTTCTTTTTCCCAAGGCTTTAATATATTATACTCTTCTCCTAATTCTTCAAAATGTTGCAAATGAGCCTTTTCATGAAAAGCAACTAGTTCTGTTGACTTTTCACTCAAGATTAACTGTTTTGTTTTGGCATCAAAAGCACCAGCAAATCCTTCTCGTTTCATATAATAAAATAGGTCATGAGCGGTTTCAAATTCCATTCCATTTAGCCTCGTCTTTTTATATTGATTTGTAATACTTTTAATTTTCAAATCTTCTTCCAAAATTAACAAAACACCTCTTTGTTTTAGCTCTCCACGCAATTTTCTGATTTGTGATGCATTCAAAACCTTACCTCCTAATTTCCCAATTTCACTAGGCTTAGCCATCAGGTCTGCATTAGCTAATTCCCGTAACTCTCTAAGTGAATCATCTGCTTCTTTACGAGTAATTTTACCTTCTTCTACCGTTTCATCCAACTGCTTCTCAAGCCTAACAAGATCCTCTTCCTTTTCTACCAGTCTTACAGCAGATCGTTTCAACCCATTTCTGATGGCAATCGTAAGTTCTCCACCCAAAGATAACATTTCTATCCAGAATAAATATTCGCAGAGTGCCCGTCCGAGAACAGAGTCTTCTGCGTTGGCTAATTTCAGTACTATGTTAGCGACGGAACTGGTGATGCCGGCAATCGCTCCCACTCCACGGGCAACCGCTAAAGTCCCGATGATTTCCCCGGCAGCAATTCCGGAAAGTGTACCGGAGCTTCCTGCAATGACGGCCAGATCCAGTGCATATTCTCCGGACTTGATCACATTGTGCCAAAACTGCTGATTTGCATTGGCAAACAGCATAAACGCCGGAACAATGGCATCCAGCTGTATTGCTGTTTCCTGATCCTTATTCTCTTCACCGGTATTTTTTATTTTTACAGGGTAGAAAGGATGATACCATACCTCTTTAATAATTTGTTCATCAACATCCACAGGTGTACCGTCAGGAAGATTGGAAGAAACTTTTCTGGTTTTTCCGGTTTCAAATTTAAACCGTAAAAAACGTTCTTTTTCATTTTTGGGACCATCTTCGAAACTTGCCGAAACATTACTGAAAAAGAATCCGGCAAGTTTTTCAGAGTGGTAAGGCAGAAGTTTAGGTCCGTCAGTAGACGTAAATTCAGGATTGGTTTCTGAACTGTAATCCACAAAACGTGTTTTTCTCCACGCTTTATTCACGATGTCTGCGAACTCCAGGAAGTTATCTCCATGGATCCTGTCGTTAAAAAATTCCAAAAGCATCTGGGGATTCTGTCCGCTTACTTTTTTACTTAATCTCTCAATAAACTTTACGGCATTTTCTTCTGTAGAAATCAAAACCTGCAGAATTTTAAGGAAAATATCTTCTTCTTTTGAATAAGGCTTATTGCTGAAGCTGTCATTTGCAATGGCTTTGTCAAAAAACTTCCATAAAAATCCTTCAGGAAGCATATAAAATAAACTTTCCGGTAAATAATATAAAGCTTGTAATGCATCATAATACGAAAAAGTAGACCTGCTTTCTAAATTCCTTATCAAAGGAAGAATAACAATTTCTTTGTACTGATCGATAAAAGCCGGTCTCTTTCCAAAAGTAAAGTTATCGGTCTGGCTGAAAATAGTATCGTTAAGATAAGCCATAAAAGCTCCCATACTATTGAATTTCAGCGATACTACCGGAGCATTTCCATCAGAAAAATTATTCTTATTCAGATAAAAAGGAATGATTTTTCCGTCATCTTTTTTATAAACATTATAATTTACATAGTATTTCCCTATAGATTCTCTGATAAGGGGAATGATACTGATGAGCTCCGTTACCCTGGTTTGCGTAACGGTAACATCACTATCCGAAACATGTTTTTCAAATGGGTGATCTTCAGCGTCATTGTTCGGAATAAAAAGGCTGACAAAATCATATACCCATGTCTGATGTGTACTGTAACTATACCCTAATGTTTCCTGCTGACTAAAATCCTCAAGCAATTCAGAACCGGGATCATAGCGTATACTTTCCGGAAAGACCTGAATATTTTTCAGAAGAATGTCTGCTATAACCACACTGTTTTTCGATGAATCATAAAAGTATTGCTCAAAAGGAAAATCTTCCAGGGGAACAGGATAAACATCTGCTGATGTAACATTTACATCTACCTGTTCGGTAACGATATTGAAATAGGTACTGGCATTTGTTTTTACATAAAACTCTTTATAAGAGACATTGT
>JAKOOI010000093.1 GCA_022701475.1 Weeksellaceae bacterium | reverse complement strand
AAAGAGAATGTATCAAATCATATATATGAGCCTGCTTTAGAAAAACGCTGGTTTGTATGATTTAGTATCCCGTAAAATATATAATAAGCGAATTGTGGTATATATTTTCAATGATATAGTATAATTTTCCGGGTTTTTAATTTTACAGTAACCTATATAGAGACTTGGGGAAAGGTGAAAAAAATAAGGTCCCCTTATAAAAGGAGACCCAAAAACACAAATGATGAAAAAAAATTTTTGTAGAATCAATTAATTTAATTCCGCAGTAAAATTACAGGGAAATTGGCAGGCAGCCTATGCGTGGAGTCATAGGCTGATTGTTTTAAATATAGCATATTTATTTTATTCACCTTTTTACGGATTACAAAAAAATACCTTATTTAATCTTAGCTATTTTCACTTATCATGTAATTTCATAAATTTGCCAAAACTGATACCGTAGTTAACACACCCATTTTTAATAATAACCGGGATAGAGGAAAAGTACAGTGAAAACATGAATTTCTAATTCGACTTACCGGTTGACAAAGGTTGAAACTATTGTATAAAATAATACTTTATATTTAAATATCCGATGATTTTAATCATGATTTTACAGAGATGTAATAAATACATTTGCGAGAATATTAAATCAAGCAAATGTGAATAAAATATCTATTCTTGTTGCAAATTATAATAACGGGAAATATTTCAGCGACTGTTATGATTCTATCATTTCACAAAGCTATGAAAATTGGGAAGTTGTTATTGTAGATGACCGTTCTACTGACGATTCAGTACAAATGATAAGAGAGCTGATTCGGGATGATTCGCGTTTCAGGCTTTTTATAAACGAAAAGAATGAGGGTTGCGGATATACTAAAAGAAAATGTGTGGAACTTGCGACGGGGGATTTTTGTGCTTTCCTCGATCCGGATGATGCATTGTATGATTATGCACTGGAGTGCTGTGCAGACGGAATGATGAAGTCGGGCAAAACCATTGCCGTTTATTCGAAACTTATTTTCTGTAATGCAGATCTTATGCCCGGAGAAGTCTTCGGAAAGATTAAGCAGATTCATAACAGTAGATATTTTTTCAATATTCCCATACAGATCTCTGCATTTTTTATGTTTAAAAGATCAGCCTATGAGCAGACGAGCGGCATTAATCCTGATCTTAAAAGTGCCGTGGATCAGGACCTATACCTGAAGCTTCTTGAGGTCGGCGAAGCACGGTTTATTAATGAAGTGCTCTATAAATACAGAATCCATGAACATGGGATTTCACAATCAAGCTCAAAACAGAGTGCTAAAGATTCCTTTGCACGGGTTATACTGGAAACAATGAAACGCAGGAACATTACCACCATCCATCACCGGCCTGTGCCGCCTGTATTTACCACGTCCAAAGAAATTTACGGCCTGCTGGAGTATCAGACTAAAATCCCTTACAGGCTGATGAGCAAAATAAGATCAACGCTGCATATCTGAATCATGGGACAAGTAACAAAAAGATGCTTAGTATAACGGAATTTTGTACAATCAGGCCATTATTAGTAAATGACGTATATTCTTCAATTGAAACCATACCTGAGAAAAAAGGTTTTCTTAAAACCCCTGATAAAAATCTGCCTCAGGGATGAGGCAGATCTTAAAGGGTATATGGGGTCTAAAAAAGTGTTTCTTTTATCTTGCAGAGTCAGTTCTTGTTCCTGATCCTGTTGCCGTACCGGTAGTACCGCTGGTTGTTCCGGTTGTTCCTGTCTGATTGGCTCCTGTTCCCTGATTCATTGCGCTGTCTCTTACACTTGCCGTAGTATCCATATCCGTTCCGGTAGCGGACATGTCCCCTGACATAGTACCGGTGGACGCAGAATCGCTCATCGACGTGCTGTCATTCTGGGTATCCTGTTTTTTACAGCTTACTGCGAAAAGGCTTAAGCCTAACGTTAATAGCATTACTTTTTTCATATGATAATTTTTTAATGTCTTAATTATTCCAAAATTAGAGAGATATAAACAATGGTGATATGAGCCGGATCATAAACTCCTGAAAAATAATTATTACCATAAAAAAACAGCCTTCCGGAAGAAGGCTGTAAAAACACAAATGATGAAAAAAATCTATCCAGAAATTCTGAATAGAGCTTGTCCGCAGATGAACTACGATATTTTCCGCCTGCCATATTTTTTACAGTAGGCATGTCCGTTATAATAAGCAAAACAAGACCGGTACCTCCTTTTTTCTAAAAACCGGATAAGACCAAAGATAACAAGCATAAGTGAGATGAACAAAATAGTCAGCATTAAAATCAGAGAAAGATCTGAATTTTCCAAAGTTCGTTTCATTTTTTCCAGTTGATTAAGCAGGTGTAAATATAATGATTCATTTAGAGACAATAAAATTAAAAATTTGTGAAATATCACATTCTTTACTAACTTCTGCAGCATATCTATCTCATATATTTTTTCTTGCAACTTATGATTTGATTCTACTTTTGCTCCCACATACTTAATATTTTTTACATTTATTTCTACTATTTTAACATTGCTTAACTGCATTTTGGCGTTATAATTGAAAGCATTACGGATCAGGCTTATGCTTTGAGCAACCTTTTAAAATTTGAATTATGAAAAGTATAGTGTTAACAGGTTTACTGTCAGTATTTTTACTGACTGCCTGCAAAAAAGACGATCAGATTGCCGAAAAGTCTCT
>JAKOOI010000076.1 GCA_022701475.1 Weeksellaceae bacterium | reverse complement strand
TCCTGATGAAATGGGTAGTCTCATTGGTCTGCCAGTCAAACCTTACGGTAACCCTGCCCTGTCCTTCAGGATCCACATTGGAAATCACCGTAGCCGTCTGCGGTTCTGCTTTGGGAACGGTAAATTCCGGCTTCGGCAGAAAACCGGTGTCTGAGGCGATGCCTTTGAAAGATCCTTTGTAGTGTCCCAGCGTATCGATCTCATGCTCCGTTTCGGTTATCATAATTTTGGTAAAGTAGGAGGTTTCATTAGTATCAGGCTTCCGCATCCGGATATCCGCAATGCATCCGGGATAGAGAAAAGGAACGGTGGTGACTCCGGAAACACTGAAAACATTTACCGCTTCGCTTCCGGAAGTGCTTTTCTGGGAATACTCGATATCCATGTGGGTGGATGCCCTGATCGGGGCTACACGCAGAGAAGGGGTTTTGAAAATTGTATCGTTATGTTCATAGGCTGTTTTAGCGAGATCGCTCACATGCTGTACCGGGGTGGCAGCGGAAGTCAGTTTTTCATGTCTGCTGCTGTTGTACCCGTAATACTGAGGCTTTATATGCACTGCTTTCAGCTCTACTTTTATTTCACCGGCACTGCTTCCGTAAATGAGTTGTATAGGTTTGTTCTGAGGCGGAAGCTTTCCGAAATGAAGGACTTCCCCGTCATAATAAAACTGCTCGCCATAAGCTTCTGCCATTCTTGCGAGGTAATTGTAATGGGTCTCATCATACTGGCTGCTGTAGAGGATCTGCGAATAATCGTTGGTATCGATCCGGATATCAAAACGGCTTCTGTCAATTCCCTGCCTGATAACCTCTCCGGCAATAATTCCCATATTTACCGGCTGTTGGCCGCCGAAACTCTGAATATGGGGCGCTGCATCCAGTAAAACGGTAGGACTGTAGCCGGAAAGCACCACACTTCCCAGGCTCATCTGTTCCTGGCTGAACCCTACGCCTGTTATAATTCCTACAAACGTACGTTCCGGACTATTGGGAATGTCTTTATAGGCAATAATGACTGTAAGGCGCTTTCCCAGGAATTTATTGGCTTCTTCCAATGTATGGTTCTGACGGCTGTCGAGGGCATCATGTGCCAGCGTCAGGCTGAACTCATGGTGTTTCTGCGCGCTCTGGGTAAGCCTGAAATGTTTGTAATGGCTGATCACTTTCCCTTCTACAACTACGGATAATTTTACCAGCCGGTTGATCCCCGGATGATGATGCTCCGCAATACCGTCTGCATTTTGGGAAGGGCGGAATAACGGATCCGGACTGTTTTTATGGGTACTGGACATATATTGTGATTATGGTAGGTTAAATGTATAAAAATTGTTTATAAAACGGAAATTTATGAGCATAAATCAATTATGCCTCGCTGGTTTTCCGCCATCCTGAAGGCATGTTCCCGTGCGGGGATATCTGTTCATGCTGCTGTCTCCCAGGTTACATGATCAGTCAAGTGGTACCGCAATGAGCATGCAGTTCTTGCCTTACTTTTGCCGGAACACTGACAGAGATCCAGTCAGCTTAAGATAAGCCAGCATATGCTGTTTTACCAGCTGCCTGTATGAGCTAAGATTTCTTTTCCAATCAGTAACATAACATTGTATTTTAATTATTAAACTTTAAATATATCAATGATAAGCATTAAATTGTAAACAGTTTATGCTTTGAATTTAATATCATAATCAATAATCAATTGATGTAAACTGAATACAACTTTACCTTTGTACAAATATAAACGTCATGATCCGGTTTAAAAAACTTTTAGATGGAAGATTGAAATTTTGTAGTAGTTCTACGACTGATACCGAATGTGAAAAATGATAAGCCTGACTGTGCCCGTGATAGTATGTTTTTTTTTACTGTAATCGGTAATAACGGCCCGGATACCCACAAAAAAATCCCCCTTTCGTATGAAAGAAGGATTTTACAGGAAAAACAGGTTTCTGTTACTGTCCCTGCAGTTCCCTCAGCCTTTCCTGAAGCAGATGAGGATCCATCAGTGCATCGGTTCCGATCGCTGAAATAACGTAGATGTAGTAGATCACTGAAAGTATATTCAGCACGAGACCGATAATACAGAGCAGCCTTCCTGTCTTCAGGTTATTGTAATTGTCGTACTGCCCGGGATTCTGATTGTATAATACCATGTCTTTATTGGCCAGTACCAGTCCGATACAGGCAGCAATAAGCCCCACGATTCCATAGCAGCAGCAGGTGACGATGGATGCAATTCCTAATACGAGAACGCCGGTGGCATTCGGTAATTTCTGATTCATAGTTTATAATATTTAATGTTGATGTAATGCTAAGAGCGGATGTTTGATGAAATAGGCAACTACCATGATGACGGCATTGATAATGGCCAGAAAAACCAGCAAATTGCCGTAATTCCTTTTTTTATCCGCAAAATTAAGGATGATCACAGCAAAAAAAAGGAGCAATGTATATACCGCGGGAAACATATGGAAAGCTTCCCCGAACCTTCCCTGGAAAACCATAACGATAGCCCGCTGGCTTCCGCAACCGAAACATTCGATGCCCAGGAATTTCTTACTGGGGCAGGGTAACATAAAATCCTCAATTTTCATACTGCTTTCTGCCTTCGGGTAAAGTTATGAAGAAATTTTCGCTCTTTCGTACTGATGCGGGAAAAAACAGTCTTTTTTCATTTCAAAAGATCCGTGTACCGCAGTATAAGGATTTCTTAAGATTTCCCGGGCGATAAAGATAAGATCGGCTTCTCCTTTCTGAAGGATTTCCTCGGCCTGTTCTGCTGTGGTGATCAGCCCTACGGCTCCGGTTTCGGTGCCGCCTTCATTCTTCACCTGTGAGGCAAAAGGAACCTGGTAGCCTTTATGCACAGGAATTTTAGCACCATGGATATTGCCACCGCTGGAAACATCCACCAAGTCTACTTTATGTTGCTTTAAAATTTTTGAAAGTCTCACACTGTCATCGACGTCCCAGCCGTTTTCGGCATATTCGGTTCCCGAAATCCTTACAAACAGCGCAATATTTTCATCCAGCTCTTCATTTACGGCATCCACCACTTCCAGCAGGAACCGGATCCGGTTTTCAAAGCTTCCTCCATATTCATCGGTCCGGATATTGGACAGCGGCGACAGAAACTGGTGGATCAGGTATCCGTGGGCAGCATGGATTTCAATCACGTCAAATCCTGCTGCTGCCGCTCTTCTTGCCGCTTCTTTAAAATATTGTACCTGCTCCTTTACCTCATCATGGGTCAGGGCATGGGGAATCCTTTCCGTAGGATGGTAAGGAACGGAACTTGGCGCAAGGGTTTCCCAGCCTTCTCCTAACGGTACCTGCTTATTTTCCCAGGTGGATCCTTTCCTGCCGGAATGGGCCAGCTGTATCCCTATTTTGCTTTCAGAGTTGCCGTGGATAAAATCCACGATCTTTTTCAGCTTCTGCGCCTGTTCGTCGGTCCAGATGCCCATACAGTGGTTGGTGATCCTTCCGCGGGGCTCCACGCCGGTAGCCTCCACGATGATTAATCCGGTTCCGCCCTGCGCACGGCTGCCGTAATGGACGAAATGAAAATCATTCGCCAGCCCGTTTTCACAGGAATACATACACATCGGGGACATCACCCAACGGTTTTTCAACTCAACATTTCTGAACTTGATCGGAGTGTATAACATTGTAATCTGATTTTGTAAAAATTGAGAATTGCAAAGAACAGGCCTATATTGCCCATCTCGTCTAAAAGAGGTAGATTTGTTCCCCTTTTTTTCCCTTACAATATATGAAAAAAGAAACTCAGATCAGCTACGAATACTTTCAGAACAGCAGTGAACTGTCCGGTACAGAAAGCACATTATTTGAAAAAGCAAAGGAAGCCCGTGAGAAGGCGTATGCTCCTTATTCCGATTTCCTGGTAGGCTGTGCCGTACTGCTGGAAAATGGCGAGATCTATTCCGGTAACAACCAGGAGAATGCGGCCTACCCTTCCGGGCTCTGTGCAGAACGCACCGCCCTTTTCTGGATTGCAGCCAATTTTCCGGAAGTAAAGATCAAAAAAATATTCATTGTAGGCGGTCCTAGAGCAGTTGGCGGAAACCATCCTCCCATCCCGCCCTGCGGAGCATGCCGACAGAGCATGATGGAATATGAGACCAAACAGAAGGAAAACATTGATCTGTATTTCTCCAGTATGAATGAAGAAGTAGTGAAAGTGAATGCCATCAAAGACCTGTTGCCGTTTTATTTTGATGCCACATTTTTATAGAAAATCAGAGCTTTTTCCTCATTATGTTTAAAAATTCCATAAACCGTAACAGCGGCTGTGAAAATTTTGCATGATCTCGTCATGACAGCTGAACAAGCCCTGTACAGGCTGAAAACCACCGATGATGATCGTCTGTTACACTTTCCGGCATTGAACTATTTTTAAAAAAGCCTTTGTAAAATTACATATCTCTCATTGCCTAATCTTAATTAAAGCCTTACCTTTGCCCTGGTTTCCCGATGGGAATTTGGTGGAAATCCAAAGCAGACCCGCTACTGTAAACAGGTTCCGTAAAGAACCTGTAAGTCAGATACCATGGTAAACCTATCTATTGATGAAGCTTTCGTGGAGTGAGGCGCAGTCGGCAATCAACCTCTTTGTGATCAGCAAAGCCGGGTTACTTCCTTCTATGTATCATTCGGTAAACTTCGTATGACTGAGTAAAATGGAATGAGAAAATATCTGCCTTTTTTTACGGTTTTCCTGATCAGTGCGCCCGCGTCCGTTTTTTCACAGAAGCGGGAAAACGACAGCATCGGTACCCGGATGATCCAGGATATCATCATCAACAGCAAGCGCCAGGAAACCGGGGTGATCTCTTCGCAGAAACTTTCCGGAACGGAGCTGGAAAAGCTGAACAGCACGTCCGTAGCTGATGCCGTGCGGTATTTTTCCGGGGTTCAGATCAAGGACTATGGCGGAATCGGCGGGATGAAAACCGTGAATATCCGGGCTATGGGAACCCAGCATGTCGGGGTTTTCTATGACGGAATCCCGATC
>JAKOOI010000073.1 GCA_022701475.1 Weeksellaceae bacterium | reverse complement strand
TATACGTATGCCAGAATCCAGTCTCTGCTGAATAAAGCGGAGTATCAGCATAAAGAAATCACTGACATCGAACTGAATACCCAGGAAAAGGAACTGACCATGCTGCTGGCCAATTATAAAGGAACCGTTGCCAAAGCAGCAGAACTCTTAAGCCCTGCATTGATTGCGAATTACCTCTATGACCTGGTAAAAGCATACAACTCTTTTTACCAGAGCAATCCGGTCCTGAAAGTGGATGATGAAAATATAAAGCAGGTGAGACTGAACCTCTCCTCGCTGACTGCCCGGACTATTCAGAAAGCATTACAATTGCTGGGAATAGGAACCGTAAACAGGATGTAACATACAAAAGGCCTTTGGAAAAACTCCAAAGGCCTTTTTATTCTACAGTTTCTTACTTTATTTCAGGCTTCGATATTTTTTGTTCTCACCTGGTTCTGTAAGCTTTCCTCATACAGTTTGGCCTCGCTCCATTTTGCATGCTTGGAAGGAACAATCCGGTGGCCTTTTCTGATGGCATATACTTTCGTATATTCTGCACCGAAGAAGACCAGCATGCAGGAATAATTGATCCACATCATAATTAGAATGACCGTTCCTGCCGCTCCGAATGCTGAAGTAGGCTTTGCCGTTCCGAAATAAAGACCCAGCAGGAATTTCCCGAGTGTAAAAAGAACAGCCGTCAGGAAAGCCCCTCTCCACACCGGTTTCCAGCTGATTTCCACGTCCGGCAATACCTTAAACATCAGAGCAAACAGCAGCATGACCACAGCAAACCCAATCGCATAATTAATGAGTTCGATTACCAGATAGGTTTCAAATCCGAAGTAGGAAGTGATCCAGTTATTGAAAAGACTGATGACATTGGAAAGCACCATGGTCACCATCAGTAAGAAACCCAGGATCAGGATCATTCCCAATGAATTCGCCCGGTCCAGCAGGAATTTCACCAATGCTTTTTTAGGGGCGGCCTGTACGTCCCAGAGACTGTTCAGCGATTTCTGGAGCTGGAAGAACAGGGTGGTGGAACCGAAAACCAGTGAGCCGATCCCTATAATTTTCATAATGATATTTTCTTTATCAATCAGTGCTCCGGCAATCAGGTCCTGTACGCTTTTGGCTGCTTCCGTTCCCATAATGCCGCTGATCTGTTTGGTGATTTCCCCGTTAATGGCTTCTTCTCCCAGAAAGTTGCCGGCTATCCAGATAATGATGATCAGGAGACCGGGAATCGAGAAGATGGCATAATAGGCCAAGCTGGCTGAATCATTGGATGCGGTGGAATTATTCCATTGGGTAAAGGTTTCCTTTAATGTTTCCCAGAAAAATTTCATTCTTTTTACCATAACTGAACATTTAAAAAGGGTAACCGATGGCAATATTAAGGATCAGGTTATCCCTTCTCCATGCAGAATCCCCGAAATTGATTTTGTCGAAAGCCCAGCGGTCGCCTCTTTCATAGTACGGCACCCGGAGCGGCATCGCCAGATCAAGCCTCAGGATCAGGATGGAAAAATCAAGCCTCAGGCCGACTCCGGCTCCTACCGCCACCTCGCTTAAAAATTCCTTGGAGAATTTGGCGCCCGGACGTTCGGCATCCTCATTAACGAGCCATACGTTTCCGGCATCGGCAAAGACTGCCACATTCAGGAATTTATAAAGATTTGCACGGTATTCCGCATTCAGTTCCAGCTTGATGTCTCCGGACTGGTCGAAATAATAGCCTTCCTGTATTGTTCTAGGGTCAAAGCTTCCCGGTCCCAGCGTCCTGGCTCTGAAAGCTCGAACACTGTTGCTGCCTCCGGAAAAAAACTGCCTTGAAAAAGGAATGTGCTCAGAATTCCCGTATGGGTAAGCAACTCCTGCAATCGCCCTGGTGGCCAGAGAGGTCTTTTCATTAAACTTGTGATACAGCCTGAAATCATTTTCAATTTTTGCATACTGGCTGAACGGCACTCCAAAGATCGTTTTCTCCTTGTCTTTTTTTGCATTGGCTCCCGTAATCAGGCCGGTAAGGTTTCCGGCAAGGTCCAGCGTCCCTTTATAGTAAATAGTGGTAGGCTTAGGGAGCATGGTATTGGTATACGTATACGAATAGGTAGGACCGAAGATCAGCTGTTTTTCCACCACTCTCCGCATCGCATCGCTTTTCTGCGATATAGATTCATACAAAGGGGTAATGTTAGCCGGCGAAACGTAGGTGATGTCAAGGATCTTAAGATCATGTTCCTTTCTTGCATTTTCTTTCCATACATACCCGAAAGATCCGGTGAACGTATTCAGGGTATAATATTCCGTACGGTTCTGGAATTCATAGCCTAAGTTGATGTTGGTTCTCGGTACAAAGGCGCTTGAAGAGTTGAACCGGAACGGCGCTACAATCCTTGGAATGGAAAGCTGCACGTTGGTACCTGCCCTGAAAATATTCTTTGCATTTTCCGGTCCGCCGATCTGTACGTCGAAGGCACCATAAACGGAAGCTTTAAACTGTTCCGCACCGCGGAAGAAATTCCGGTGGGTCCAGTTCAGGTTAAGCTCGCTTCCGGCGTAATTCGCAG
>JAKOOI010000060.1 GCA_022701475.1 Weeksellaceae bacterium | reverse complement strand
GAGCCTCCTGAATTCAAAGAAATCAGCAAAGAAAAAATCCGGCAGACGGTAGAGAACATCAATGCCAAATTAAAAGGCAGCGGGAGAAAGACCGATTCTGATAAAAAGGCCAGGGCCAAGCTGAATTACATTAGAAATAATTTTGAGAAAAACCTGGATAAATACCATGCGCAGGAAGCAATTCTGGCAGAGAGGAATTCTTACAGCAAGACTGATCCGGATGCGACTTTCATGCGGATGAAGGATGACCATATGCAGAACGGACAGCTCAAGCCTGCCTATAATGCGCAGATCTCCACGGAAAATCAATTCATTTTAAATTATACGATTCATCAGCAGACCAATGACTTCAATACATTGGAGGGGCATCTTGAGAATTTTGAAAGGCTATATGGAAAAGAAAAGATGGCTGATCTGAAGGAGCTCACTGCCGATGCGGGTTACGGAAGCGAAGAAAACTATGAACTGCTGGAGGCGAAAAACATGACTCCGTATGTAAAGTACAATACTTTCGATAAAGAGCAGGATGTGCATTATCAGGCAAAACACAAGCCTTTCAGCAAAGAAAACCTGCATTACAATGCTGAAGAAGATTTTTACGTTTGCCCAATAGGGCAGAGAATGGAAAAAACCCATGAAAGTAACCGGAAAACCAAGGCCGGCTACGCTCAAAAACGCTCGCATTACCAAGCCAAAAACTGTAACGGATGCCCGATACGGAGTGTCTGCCACGGATCTAAGGAAAACCGCAGTGTGGAAAGAAACCATCATCTGGAGCAATACAAAGAAAAAATCCGGAAACTTTTAACCAGTGAAGAAGGAATTAAAAAGCGTAAACAGCGATCGGTTGAAGTAGAACCCGTGTTTGCTCACCTGAAACATTGTAACGGATTTAAGAGATTTACCCTCAAAGGCCTTAAAAAAGTAGAACTGGAGTTCGGTTTACATGCTTTAGCACACAACCTGAGAAAGAAAGTTGCCTGAAGAAGACAACTTTTTCTATTTTTAGTAACGAACTAAAATCTACTCAAATAAAAATCCGTCTCAATTTTTAGTTGCGAGACGGATTCATAATGGATTGCAAAAAGTTTTTGCTAAGCCCTCAGGTATCTTGAGTAAGCATATCCTTCCTGTCCTTTTTCTGTTTTTACTTTCCACCAGTCGTCAGAAGTCTGTTCTACCAGGGTTACGGAAGAACCTTTCTCTACTTTTCCTACAATAGCGGCATCAGTGGAAGGTTCCTGTCTGATGTTAAGATTGGATTCGTCCGTAGCGACCGTGAGAGAAGCTCCGGTATTAAGTCCTGAAACCTGTACATCAATATTGATATCGGATGCGGAATAAGAAGAATCAATAGCTCCCAGGGCATTCCATACGGCATCTTTGGCTGCTGTATTGGAAGCGCTCCCCGAAACATATAGGATTCCGTCCTGTTCCTGAACCTGAAGACCGGAAATTCCTGCAGACTGGGCGGCAGAAACCACGCTTGAATATTTATCCTGTAATGTGCTCATGTCTGATTATTTTTTTACGGTGTAATTATAGTTTACTTTTCCTACTTTCAGCGCATCTACCGATTCTTTGACCTTTCTGGCATCAGAAGATGAAATATTTCCGGTAAGCGTAAGCTCTCCGTTAACGACTTCTACTTTTACACCCGGAATATCTTTCACGGCATCCTGTACTTTCTGCTGCACCATAGGGTCTACGGCAGACTGGGTTTCAACAGGGGTATTCATGGCTGATGCTGCAGGAGCAACCGTTGCCATGTCATGTACGTCTTTTACGCCGTTAATGGCTTTCAGCTGCTTGATCATAGCGTCTTTTGCTTCCTGGGTTTCAAAAGTCCCGCTCAGATGGGCGACACCGTCTTTGATTTCCACGGAAGCTCCCGGATTGGAAGTGACAATGGTAGTGGCCTGGGTCTGAAGATCAGCATCTGAAACCTTCTTTTTACACGAAACGGATCCGAAAGATACGGCTACGGCCAGGGCGGCCATTGCGATCGTTTTTTTCATAGTTGTATATTTTGATAATGTTGTTAATACAGATAAAGATAGCAGTAAAATGTATACCAAATACCCAAAAATGGGTAAGGTCCGTGTTTTATTTATTTAATACGTTGTTATTCAATTATTTAATTTTTGTCTTGCCTTTATTTCGCTCCGGAATAAACAGATTTAAACTAAATCGCCGGGCAATTGTAAAAATATTATATTTGCGGAACTTGATTTTATACTATGAAAGGACAGAATAAACTCTTTATAGCCATTGTCATTGCCCTGATCCTGGGGGTGGCCATCGGCGGACTGGTGCATGTGCGGTATCCCGAAAGTGCAGAGCCCTTTTCCAAAAACATAAAACTGCTGGGAACGGTTTTTATCCGCCTGGTTCAGATGATCATTGCACCGCTGGTATTTACCACGCTGGTGGTGGGAATTGCCAAAATGAGCGATATCAAAATGATCGGCAGGGTGGGTACCAAGGCCATGCTGTGGTTTATTTCCGCTTCCCTGGTTTCCCTCTTCATCGGTTTAATGCTGGTAAACTGGCTGGAGCCGGGCCATGTGACCAAACTGCCGATCCAGGATGCCGCCTCTGCGGAAGAGCTCCTGAAAAGCAGCAAAGGGTTTTCCATGGAAGATTTCGTGAAACACATCATTCCTAAAAGTATTTTCAAGGCTTTTGCGACCAATGAGGTGCTGCAGATTGTAGTATTTTCAATCATGTTCGGGATTGCACTCGCCAACTTGGGAGATGAATATGCGCAGCCCGTGGTAAAGCTTTTCGACATCGTGGCTCACGGGATCCTGAAAATGGTAGGCTACATCATGTGGTTTGCGCCGCTGGGTGTACTGGGGGCAATTGCCGCTGTTGTGGCCACCAACGGATTTGAAATATTTAAAGTTTACGCCATTTATCTCAGGGATTTCTTCTTTGCATTGGGTGTTCTCTGGCTGGCTCTTCTTTTGGTGGGCTATCTGATTCTAGGAAACCGTCTTTTTGAATTGCTGAGAAGG
>JAKOOI010000055.1 GCA_022701475.1 Weeksellaceae bacterium | reverse complement strand
CCGTTCTTGTCATTTTCATTCCAAGTGATGGTATACCAATACGTTCCGGTAGCTACTTTTTTACCGCCGGTGGTGGCATCCCATTTAAAGTTTCTGAGCTTGTCCGCCTGGTACAGCTTATTTCCGTACCGGTCATATATGGTGAATACCAGATTCTTCTTATACGCAAGAGCGGAATAATCGATGACATCATTTTTATTGTCTCCGTTCGGTGTAATGACGTTGATCAGATTCGGCACGGTAACCTGTACATGGATTGCGGTACAATTGTAGGCATCTTTTACGTATACTACCGCTTCTCCTCTCGGAAGGCCGGTGAATATATTGGAAGCCTGCCAGTTTACCCCATCCAGTGAATACTGGTAAGGGGATTTTCCTCCCGTCACATTTACGGTCAGTGTGGTATTGTTAATGTCAATGCTCGCAATAATGGGCTGCGGGGCAGGATTTACCCTTACGGTCTGTGTCGTGGTACAGGTTCCGGTTCTCAGTTGAACCGAATAAAGACCGGGAGAAATATTGGTAATGGATTGCGTGGTTGCGCCTGTGCTCCAAAGATAGGCATTGAATCCCGGGCCTGCATCAAGCGTAGTTTTCTCATCGATACAGATGGTTTTATCCTTAAGAACGGAAGAATATACCGGAGGCAGTACTTTCAGCGTGATTTTAGCAATTACGAAACATCCTGCTGCGTTGGTAATCCTCACATAAACTATTGAAGATGCCGAAATATAAGTGTTGGAAAACTGAATCGGATTATTTCCTGTCATGGCATCTGCCATGGTAGTATGGTATGTTTTTACAATCCCGGTTGCCGTTGTCACGTTGGCTGATGTGAGGTTAAAGGAAGCGGTATTCGGAGCCGACTCTATAAAGCAGGATTCAAGGGATGCATCGGTGGCAGGAATCACAGGGTAGAAGGCAAGCGTAATAGGAGCTGAGCCCACGCATCCCTGAGGTGTTGTTACTTTTACATACACGGTACCTGCCGCTGAAACGTAAGTATTGGGATTGGTAATCGGATTGGTTCCTGCATTAAGCTGGGCCATTGTTGCATAATATGCTTTGGTGGATCCTGCCGGCTCATTCACATTGGCAAGTGCGAGGTTATAGGTGGCGGTACCTGCATTATTATTGTTACAGGCCGTAAGGGTAGCCGGGGAAGCGGTAAACGGCGAAAGCGAAAGGATGATTTTTGCATCCGGGTTATCGCATAATACACCGGCATTGTCTTTCACCAGGACGGAAACGGTGGTGTTTCCGCTGAACGGGAAGTTCGTAGGATTGGTGACAGCAGTTCCGCCAACGCTGTAGGTAAAGGTATAATTAGCCGGATTGGTTACGAACTGGCTCTGGTAAGACGTGAGGTTAACCGTACCCTGGCCTGTTCCCGGATTCGGGCATACGCTTGCCGAAACGGAGTTCTGGTTGATGGCTACTTTATCCGTATAGATTTTTGCATTCTTAATGGAGTGCCTTGCGCTGGCTGCCCCGGTAGAGGCCGAAAAGCCGAAATATCCCTGTGTCATTCCGGCAGCTGCTCCGGAAGGGGCAAAAGACTGGTTGACTACCGTATTGCCGTCGATCTTGATCGTAATGAGCCAGCTGGCAGGTGCTGCAGGATTTACCTGTCCCAGTACTTCCACGTGTTTGTAGGTAGCTCCCACAAATGGCTGGGTAGGATTGAGATCTGCCGTATGGAAGGTACTTCCGGGCGTATTATTGTATTCGATGTTGGAGCCGGCAGTGTTGTTGGTTCCGTAAAGCACGTGCACTTTACTCATCTGGCCTTCAGTGCTGTTGTTGAAGATGTCAAAACCTACCATCAGTCCGGTGGAGTTGGCCGGAATCCCCAGGCCGCCGCCCTGGGTATAGGAAGCCGGAGGGTTGGCCAGGTACCAGAAAGCGAAACCGTCACCCCGGCCGTAGCTGGTTGTACCGTTTCCGTCAATCCTGAAATCAAATTCCACCCGCCATTTATCACAAAACTTTAGATTGATAGGTGCATTCAGCTTAATCCCGCCGACCTGCGAAGTCTGATCGGCAGTCAGCTGTACGAAATCACCATTGACTGCAGCGGAAGGAACGATGTCCCACCCGGCTGTTACCACAGGATTTCCTGTCAGCTGATACGTCTGGGCTGAGATCTTTCCTGACAAAAAGGATAAAAGCAGAATAAAACAAGCAAGTAATTTTTTATCCATATATTGAGGTTTTAGAATTTAAACCCCAAAGATATTAATTCCTAATCAAAAAACAGGTATTTAATATTAATTTTACCGGATATGATGCTTATTTTGTTATAAATGATAAATGAAAAGGAGAAATGCTGAAATATTTCAATCGGGATGGTAGCGTGCCGTACTGATCAATCAGAATAAGCTGTTGTTCTCCTGGTTTTCAAAGTAAGTATCGGTTTCAAGGCTGGATGAAGCAGCAGCGGCTACGGCCAGTTTATCGCATAGTTCATTCTCAAAATGTCCGGCATGGCCTTTGATCCAGTGCATTTTAGGCTGATGGAGGGTGTATAGCTTTGCGAACCGTTGCCAAAGATCGGGATTTTTTACGTTCTTCCATCCTCTCCTGATCCAGCCGGCCAGCCAGTTTTGGTTGATGGCATCCGATACATATTTGCTGTCGGTATAAATATGGATATCATTATCCGGGGATTTCAGTTTTTCGAGTGCCGTAATTACAGCAAGGAGTTCCATCCGGTTGTTGGTCGTTTTGCGGAAGCCTTTTGAGAAGGTTTTCTGATAATTTTTCTCAGGTACGCGCATCAGGATTCCGTACCCGCCTTTTCCGGGGTTTCCGCTGCATGCTCCGTCTGTATATATTTCTATTCTCAACTTTTTCTTACTAACCGGGACGGTCTGAATTAAACGTTAAAAAGGAAAGTCGTCATCGTCATCAAGATCATTCATAGAGGATCCTGATACCTGGGAACCACCGGGCAGATCAAAAGCAGCACCAGGCTGAATGGTGGTTTTAATTTTATCAAAACCGCTCGGCTCACCGGATCCGAAACCTGAAGGATAACCTCCCGAACCTCCGTCGAAAGCCGCCTCGATATCGGCAAACTTGGCAAAATGTTTCAGGAATGACAAGCGGACATCTGCCGTAGCACCGTTCCTGTGTT
>JAKOOI010000042.1 GCA_022701475.1 Weeksellaceae bacterium | reverse complement strand
CCGTTGAAAGTGGAAATCCCGTTAAAGGTAGCGATCCACAACAGTCCGTTCGCATCGGTTTTGATGTCAGCGATATAGTTACTGCCGATGCCGGAATTCGACGTATTGTACGTCGTGTAACTATATGCCTGCGCAAAGGCAGAAAATGACATCAGGAAAAGGAGTAAAAAGCACAGCTTTTCAATCGTCTTCGATAAGATAAGTCTCTTCATATAAGTTTGATAGGGTTTTTCCTACTCATAAAGCTTTTCGGTTTCCGCTCCGTTTGAATGGTTGACGGCTCCATAATGATTATTGCGTTATGAATATCAATTCAAATTGTGTCCGGGACCTCCGGTCTCTCCGGTTACCGGATCATTATTGATAAAGCCTGCATATTATACTTTTGTTATCCGGATGCATTATTATACCAGATGATTTATGACAGCGCCACGCAATACCGTACACCTACGGTTACGACCCAGGGAAATTTCCGGTGGTTTTTTTATTGCGTTATATCGCGAAAAAGGAATGTTGGAAATAAATAAAGTAGATACTAGTACTCATGGTCTGTTTATTTTTTAATTCAGGGTATTATTTTTTCTAAAAACATGAAAATTATCAATCATATTTTCAGCTGCAAAAATACAATTTTTTAGTTAGCGAAAGCCTGTATATATCACTTTATTTCATACGGCCGGCAGGTTCTTATCTCGCTGTCCCGCATGGGCCTGCGCGCAATAAAGCACCTGCCGCAGTATAGAATAAAGACAATCTGTCTGTCTGCGATCTGTTGATCGCTTCCGGTAATCATAAAACGATAAACCATCTGCCTTGTCTTCGTTTTACTCCTTTATATGATTGGCCTTCCTGTCTCATATGCCCGGTTCCTGTGAGGTACCGGTTGTGCTTTTTCAAAATTTTGTATCCTGCTGTCATACGCAGCGATAATATGTACAGTAAAGCTACCCAGGCTGCATTGGCTATGCCAAAGAGCAGGAGAACAAAATCTGCGGTTGTGAAAGCATCCATAGGTACCTAAATTTTTATTGCTTTTATCCTTCTGTAATTCCTGATTTGATTGACAGGATACTTATTTTCTGCCGATCCCTGTCACGGACAGTCGCAGTCTGTTTTGCCGGTCCCGTTCTTCGTGTTTTATCTGTTACCAGTGTGTCCGGATTGCCTGTGTTCGGGAACCGGTATCAGCCGCTTTCTTTCCGGCATAAACACTTCCTGCCATAAACAGCACAATCATGCACACCAAAGTCAATACTTTCATAGGTCCTTATTTTATTACATTGACGAGAGTATCTCACCGGATACCTCTACAGAAACTGTCTTCAAAAATAAAATAAATGTCTTTTCCAGAGTAAACGGATGAAAATTCGTCGGGATCCGCAGGAAATCCGTAGAGATTCCGGAGCGCTGTAAAGCAGGTCCCGGTTTTTAAAGTAGCTGAGCCAGCCTCTTTTTTTTGCTGTTTCAGTAAGATCCTTACGAATCAGTACCATCAGGCGTCCTTAGTTGATCAGAGGTATTGCCCGGGCAGAGAAGTCTTTCATCAGACCAATTTCAGGGAACAGGTTCAGCAGAAACCTTATGTGCCGTAGAAACAGATTAAAACTCGAGATTCTGGCTGAGATGATCCAGCAGAAGCAGAAATTCTTCCTTTTTACGGACTGAAAGCGGCAGGGTGGTTTTATTTTTCATGACAATCGTATTGCCGCCATCCGTTTTAATGAAATGATCGAAGTAAGCCATGTTAATGAGATGGGACTGATGGGTTCTGAAAAAATGAAAGGGTGCCAACAGGTTCTCATACTCTTTCAGATGGGTAGAAACTACCAGTTTAGGTGAATTGATAAAATGAAACGTGGTGTAATTTTTATCCGACTCACAGTTCACGATATCCTGCACATTAACAGAGTATATTCTGTCGGCAGTCTTTAAGATAAGCTTCTGCAGGTTTCTGGGCCGCTCAAGGTTCATAAACAGGTTGCTGAGCTTCATATCGAAAATTTCTTTGCTCATCAGTTCTTCCGCTTTTTTTACGGCTTCCGCCAGCTCGCCAGGATTCAGGGGCTTCAATAAATAATCGATGGCTGAAAAACGGAAAGCCTTTATGGCAAAGTCTTCATATCCGGTAATGAATATCACTTTAAAATGAATCGGGCTCAACTTCTGCAGAAGGTCGAAACCCGTACCGTCGGGCATTTCGATATCCAGGAACACAAGGTCCGGTGATAATTGCCTGATCACCTGTATACCGGATTCTACCGAACCTGCCTGCCCTATTACCATGATATTCGGGCAGTGGGTTTTGATCAGCGTACAGTTTTTCTTACGGATCTCCTGGTTGTCATCAATAACGATCGCTCTCAACATAATAGCTTAGTTTTCGTAAATATAAGGGATTTCAAAAGTAATTTTAACACCCGCAGGATGCCCTGCCGCATCCCTCCTGTTTTCGGATACTACTTCGAAATTCCGGCCGCCGGCATAATTCAGCAACCTTTCCCGGGTAATCTTCATGGCCATCGACTTATGATCGGAAGGTTTGTTTTCATTGCTGAAGCCGGTTCCGTTATCAGAGATTTCAAACAGAAGCCTGTCCTCAGAATAGGAAAATACAACTTTGATTTCCCCTTTTCCGGCTTTGTTCTTCAATCCGTGCTTAATGGCGTTTTCAATAAACGGCTGGGTCAGCATGGGAGGGATAAAAAACGATTCGGCATCCGCTACGTTTTCCATAGCGATCGTGAAATCGAAGTGATCTTTATAAAGAAGCCGCTGTATGGCTACGTAATTTTCAATCATGTGAACCTCCTCTTGCAGCGAAATATAATTTTCACCGGAGTTTTCCAGGATCTGCCTGGTTAATCTTGAAAAACGGTCCAGATAGGAAACGGCCGTCTGCTCTTTTCCGTTGATGATCAGGCTCTGGATATTATCTATGGAGTTAAAGATGAAATGCGGGTTCATCTGGGACAACAGGAGTTTCTGCCTGATCCTGTCTTTTTCAAGAACGGTGATTTCCTGTTTCTGCCTGTTGTTCCGGTAGTAGAAATATCCTCCGGATAGTAACAGCAGCAGGGCTCCGGACAAGGCAATAAGCCAGTTGTTTTTGGCCGCTTCCCTTTTTTCAGCATTCAGTTCCAGGTTAAGCTGCTTTTTCTCATAATCATACCTGAGCTGCTGCTGCGCCAGTGCATTTTTAGAGGCTTCAATCTTACCGGAATCGTTCAGCTTCGTCTGAAATTCATACATTTCAAGGGCTTTTTCAAAATTCCTGTTCTCCCTGGAGACTTTCAGCAGCAATTCTGAAGCTTTTTCCTGCAGCTGTAAATTCCTTACTGCTTTTGCCATTTCAAAACCTTTTGAGAGAAAGGATTCTGATCTTGCAAGTTCTTTTTTCCGGTAAAAAAGATCACCCAGGGTAATATAGGCGTACGCGGTTGATGTCTCACCCTGATCGCTTTTCAGGGCTTCCTGCAAAAGTCCTTCTGCTTCCTGCAACTTTCCCTCTTCCATTTTCACCTGTGCAATCTTATTCAGACAGATGCTTTCACCTGAGGTGTTTCCTCCTCTTTTAAAGATTGCCAACGCCTTATTCAGGTTACTGAGCGCTTTTTCGTATTTCTTCAGATTAAGATAATAGGTACCGCAATTGATATAGGCTTCACTGAGCTGTATCTCCTGATCGCCGGTCGGGTTTTTTACGGAACTCAGATAATTAATGGTTCTGGCTGAATAGACAATGGCCTTTTCATACATTTTCTGGTCAGAATATATCGTTGCCAGTGTTGCATTCACATAAGAGATACCGTCCTGCCTTTCCTGAGGTTTCTCTTCAAAGTATTTCAGGGCCGTAAACAGGCATTGTATCGCCTTCTGCTTCTCATTGATCTGAGAATAGACAATTCCCTTATTGACAATGGCATAATTCATTTCATCCGTAGCATTTACTTTTCTGAACAGAAAAATGCTCTTGTCGAGATATGACAATGCTTTCGGAATATCTCTTTTCATCTGGTAAGTTCCTGCTTTATTGGAATAATGAGCCGCCAGGTATTTGGTATATTTTGTACGGAGATCCTGGGTATTGGCTTTCCTGAGACTTTCAGAAGCAATCCTACCCATCATTTCATTAAATATTTCTGCGTCAGCAGTACCAGAAATGGACTGATCTACGAAATCAGACATTTTTGCCAGCCTGGTGGTATCGTGAAGCTTTGGATCAAGCAGCACTCTTTTCAGCGAATCAATAACCTTGTTCTGTGCATAAAGATTGCCGGAGATAAGGAACAGAAATACAAGTACCGTAAATTGTTTAATTTGAGCCATAAAAGACAAAGGAATTATAGTTTTATGACAAAAGTAAGTATTTTGGGAATACCCTATTTCAGGCATCCCGGTCAAAAGTATATCGGCATTACCTTATCATCCTGTCATTCAACAAATTCAGATCTGAAAAAAAACAGTAAAATTCTGACCGGTACTCCATAAATAAAAGCATGCCCTTAAGAGAGCATGCTTTTTGGAATTACTTAACCGTGTTTTTACATTCAGTTCCCGGTTTAGTTAAAGATCGTATGTATCTTCAATATTTCCCGGTAATACTATAATTCTGAGATTACTTTTTAATGATTTTTACGGTTTTTACTGCATTACCGGCTGAATTTACCTTAATAAGATACACGCCCGAAATCAGCGACGAAACATTGATCGTACCTTTGGTATCGTTGATTACCTGTTCAGCTACCTTCCGGCCTGTTATAGTATAGATCATCACGGAGGTAATATTCCGGTTAAATGAAACTGTCAGTTTATCAGATACCGGATTAGGATATACTTTCAACAGATCTGAAGAAACGGGAATTTCATCATTTCCCAGCTGATTAGTACTGCATATTACCGGAACCGGTATTTTTCTGGTAATCATTGTGGCATCTCCGATCTGGCCGAATCTGTTGAAACCGCAGCCTGATAAGATCCCGTCATTATTAATGATCAATGTATTGTATCTGCCTGCTGTAATACTCTGTCTGTTGGATGCCATTCCGATACGCACGGGTACATCCCTGTCAATAAGGGTACCGTCACCCAGCTGCCCCTGGATATTATATCCCCATGTCCATAGGGTTCCGTCTGTTTTTACTCCTGCAGAATGATGTTCGCCGGCCGCTACGGTATTCCAGTTGATATCCGTTCCGATCTGTGCAGGAGCCGATTTGTTTACTTTTGTATTGTCGCCTAATTGCCCGTATTTATTGTATCCCCAGGTCCATAAGGTTCCGTCCGTTTTTGTTGCCACTGAATGGTAAAGACCGGCATCGATGCTTTTCCAGTTCGCAGCTGTCCCTATTTTTTTAGGGGTATCCCTGTTCATGGAACTTTCATCTCCCAGCTGTCCATATACATTATATCCCCAGGCCCATAAGGTTCCGTCTGTCTTGATGGCCAGGCAGTGATAGTTTCCCGCACTTATGTCCTGCCAGTTATTGGCAGTTCCGACCTGAACCGGATTGTTTGTATTGTAAACATAAGGCACTCCCAGCTGGTTATCATTATTACTTCCCCAGGCCCATAAACTTCCATTGTTTTTTATGGCTATGGTATGGGTATCCCCTGCACTTACAGTCCGCCAGTCAGTAGCTGTCCCGATCTGGGTCGGTACCTTTCTGTTGGTAGTGGTTCCGTCACCCAGCTGTCCGTTCTCATTTCTTCCCCACGCCCATAAGGTCCCGTCTGTCTTGATGGCTAATGAATATTGAGTTCCGGTCATTACACTTTTCCAGTTGGAGGAAGTACCGATTTGCACGGGACTGGTTTTATCAGTAAATGTTCCGTCTCCCAACTGTCCGTAATAATTATAGCCCCATGCCCACAAGGTACCGTCTGTCCTGATGGCTACCGTATGATATCCTTTGGTACTGGTACTTTTCCAGCAGCCTGATGCAGCGGACGGAAGGGTAGTGAAAGAATTCATCTGGCTCCAGTTTCCCTGGCTGGCTCCGCAATGGGATGCCACCCACCAATAATAGGTAGTATCAGGCAAAAGATTGGTTAAGTTGGCATTTGTAGAAACAGAAGTTCCGTCAATACCTCCTACCGTTGGATTGGTACTGTAAAAATACAGGTAACCCTGGCCGGGTGCCTGTGATGGTGCAGTCCAATTGATAGTGGCTGATGCAGCTGCGATATTGGTTACGGAAAGCTGTGCCGGCGAAGGACAGCCGGAAGGGCAGGCAAGCGGAGTAAACGAACTTTTATCGACATCGGTATCATCACCCAGCTGCCCGGATACATTGCTTCCACAGACCCTTAAAGATCCGTTGGTATCAAGTTCCAGGGTATGATATTCTCCGGCAACAACCTGTGCACTGCTGGCAGTAGAACCTACTTGTGTAGGATTTTTTTCATAACCGCTGATGTAGCCTATCCCCAATTGTCCGGAAAAATTTTTACCCCATCCCCAAAGGGTTTTGTCTGTCTTTATTGCGAGGGTATGATCGAAACCGCTGGATATGCTTACCCAGTTGGTATCCGTTCCCACCTGTCCCGGCGTACTCCTGTTGGTGGTTGTTCCGCTTCCGAGTTGCCCGGAACTGTTATAGCCCCAGGTCCATAAGGTACCGTCTGTTTTGATGGCTGCGGAGAACAATCCCCCGGCAGCTATGGCTTTCCAGTTCATGGCGGTACCGATCTGGACCGGGGTCTTTCTTATGGTAGTGGTTCCGTCTCCCAGCAGCCCGAAATTGTTGCTTCCCCACGCCCATAATGTCCCGTTGGTTTTTATGGCTAATGTATGGTTGCCTCCCGCGGTGATGGTTTTCCAGTTATTGGCAGTTCCGATCTGTGTTGGTTCATATAC
>JAKOOI010000032.1 GCA_022701475.1 Weeksellaceae bacterium | reverse complement strand
TTTCAGGAATTTTTCAAAAGATCCGGGGTCAAAAACAGATTCGAGGTCATCCCCGAGTCCGCGGAAGGAAGAATATTCGTGCGGCACGGATTGGAATTTACGGGAATCGAAGGTACAGAGGACCAGGCATTTTACCAGATCATCAAAAAAGCCGTACTGATACCGGTCCAGCCATTTCTCATCAATAGATTCCGCATTTTTGATCTTTTCATGAACACCTGCTGAAATTCCAGCCTGCCGCGCCCGGCGTTTGCCGGAAAGGGAAAAAAATTGCCGGATAAAACTGAAAACATCCACAATCCGGTTTCTATCAGTTGATTCCTTCGTCCAATAGCTTATGCAGGTCGATGATCCCGAAATATGTTCCGTTTTCCGTTACCACCAGCTGGCCGATATTGTTTTCTTTCAATACATGCATGGCTTCCCTGGCAAGTGCCGTTCTTTCGATGGTTTTTGGGTTTGCCGACATGATATCCTTTGCCAGGACTTTGGAAATGTCATCACCTTTCATCAGCATTCTCCTTAGGTCGCCGTCGGTTACAACACCTGTAATCTCCTCATTATTGGTCACTACAGTAATTCCGTGCCTTGAAGCACTGATGGAAATAATCACATCTTTAATGGTGGCATCCTCGGTTACCTGCGGCTTCTGGGAAGAAAGGAAGTCGTCCACTTTGGAAATCAGGTTCTTGCCCAGGCTTCCGCCGGGGTGGAATCTGGCAAAATCATTAGCCCGGAAATCATTCATCTCCATCAGGGTAATGGCCAGCGCATCACCCAGTGCCATCTGAAGGGTGGTGGAACTCGTCGGAGCCAGCCTGTTGGGACAGGCTTCCTGATCCACATGGGTATCCAGGATCACTTCGGAAAATTCTGCCAGCTTACTGCTTCTGTTTCCCGTCATCCCGATCAGGGCAGAGGAATATTCCTTAAGATAGGGAACAAGACTCACGATCTCCGGTGAGTTCCCGGAATTGGAAATGCAAAGCACCACATCCTGCTTCTGAATGACTCCCAGATCACCATGGATGGCTTCTGATGCATGAAGGAACTGCGATGGGGTTCCGGTGGAGTTCAGGGTGGCTACGATTTTATTGGCCACATGGGCTGATTTTCCGATGCCTACCACAATAAGTTTGCCTTTGGCTGCCTGGATGAGGCTTATTGCCTTTATAAACTCATCATCCAGCCTGTTTTTCAGTTTTTCAAGTTCGGAAATTTCAATTTCCAGGGTGCTTTTCGCTATTGAAATAATGTTGTCTCTCTCCATGCTATTCTGTTCACTGTATAGAAATCCTTCCGGGAAATGTTACCATTTTGAAAGGTTACTGAATACAAATATTATTTTTAATGCCTCCGATTGCTTTTATTTTAAGCAAAAAATGTATAACTTTGGGTTAGATGCAAATTTAGCAATAGAAAATTAGATGAGCGCAAAAAAAGCCAATTTATCAGGCGAATTGAAAAAATATTTCGGTTTTTCTACCTTCAAAGGCAAACAGGAAGAGATCATCAACCAGCTGCTCAGCGGGAACGATGTTTTTGTTCTGATGCCTACGGGTGGCGGAAAATCCCTGTGCTACCAGCTGCCGGCATTGATTTCCGGGGGAACAGCCATTGTGGTTTCTCCGTTGATCGCCCTGATGAAAAACCAGGTGGATGCAGTGAACGGACTTTCATCAGAAAACGGGGTAGCCCATGTTCTGAATTCTTCATTAAACAAAACTCAAACCAAACAGGTTTTTGATGACATAAAAAGCGGTAAAACCAAGCTGCTCTATGTAGCTCCGGAATCTCTGATTAAAGAAGACTATTCGGATTTTTTAAAGGAAGTTAAAATTTCCTTTGTCGCCATAGACGAAGCCCACTGTATTTCAGAATGGGGACATGATTTCCGGCCGGAGTACCGTAACCTGAAATCCATTATCGATAAAATTGCCGATGTCCCGGTAATTGCCCTTACCGCTACAGCGACGCCCAAGGTGCAGGACGACATCCAGAAAACACTCGGCATGACCAATGCCATGGTCTTTAAGGAAAGCTTCAACCGGCCCAATCTTTATTATGAAGTAAGGCCGAAAGTGAATGTGGACAAGGAAATCGTAAAGTTCATTCATCAGAATAAAGGCAAATCCGGGATCGTCTACTGCCTGAGCCGCAGGAAAGTAGAGGAGTTTGCCCAGCTGCTGCAGGTAAACGGAATCAATGCGCTGCCTTACCACGCGGGTCTGGACCAGAAAGTAAGGGTAGCCAACCAGGATAAGTTCCTGATGGAGGAAGTGGACGTTATTGTTGCTACCATCGCCTTCGGAATGGGTATCGATAAGCCGGATGTCCGTTTTGTGATCCACTACGATTTTCCGAAATCACTGGAAAGCTACTATCAGGAGACAGGGCGGGCAGGCCGTGACGGCGGCGAAGGCCAGTGCCTTGCGTTCTATGATCCCAAAGATATTGAGAAGCTGGAGAAATTCCTGGCCCAGAAGCCGGTTTCAGAACGGGAAATCGGGCTGCAGCTGCTGAATGAAGTAGTAGGTTATGCCGAAACTTCCATGAGCAGAAGGCAGTACATCCTGTATTACTTCGGGGAAAATTTCGATCCTGTGAATGGAGAGGGCGCCAGTATGTGCGACAATTCTTCCCATCCCCCGAAACTGAAAGATGCAACCCGTGACCTTCAGAAAATACTTGAGCTGATCCGGGATACAGGGGAAAAATTCAGGTCCAAGGATCTGATCACGGTAATTGCCGGAAAAGAAAGTGCCGTTACCAAATCCTATAAACTGGATCAGAGCCCGTATTTCGGTTCCGGAAAAGAAGAGAACGACAATCACTGGAAAACCGTCCTGAGACAGGCGACCGTACAGAATTTCCTTCAGAAAGATATTGAAACCTACGGCGTGCTGAAAATTACCGAGAAAGGAAGACTGGTGGTTGACGGAAAACTGGAACATTCTTTCCTGATTGCAGAAGACCGGGAATTTGACCTTACCCAGACCAAGGCGGCCAGTGACCAGATCCAGCAGCAGTCCGGCGGAGGCCTGGATCAGGCCCTGTTTACCCTGCTGAAAGAACTCAGGAAAAAGGTAGCCAAAAAGCACGGAATCCCGCCTTATACCGTATTTATGGATCCGAGCCTTGAGGACATGACGGTGCAGTACCCGGTGAGTGTGGAAGAAATTGCCAAGATCTACGGGGTAGGCGAAGGAAAAGCCAAAAAGTACGGAAAGGAATTTGCGGATTTTATCAGCAAATATGTAGACGACAACCAGATCGAACGTACCCAGGATATGGTGATGAAACAGGTCGCCAACAAATCCAGCCATAAAGTATTTATTATCCAGAGTACCGATAAAAAGATCGATCTTGAGGATATCGCCCGTGCAAAGAACCTTTCGATGGACGAGCTGCTGAAAGAAATGGAACGCATCGTCTACCAGGGAACCAAGCTGAATATCGATTATTATATCGAAGACAACTTTGATGAGGATATCGTTGACGGCTTTATGGAATTCATGAACGAGTCTGAAAGCGACAGCATGAAAGTGCTGCTCGATGAGTTCGGGGATGAGCTTTCCGATGAGGAAGTACGCATGCTGAGGATTAAATTCATCAGCGATGTAGCCAATTAATAAGGCAATTGTCCCTGTAGCACTCTTTTAGTCGTGAGCAGATTGTTTATCAGGCTGATCATTTAGCAGCATAGCATAAAACCCATCTCCGGATGGGTTTTCTTATTGATGCAAGATAAAAAAAGCAGCATGGGAACTATAGAAATCCGGAGTCCGTACTTTTGGGCAATGTCCGGAAACCATGTCGATCAGATATAATGAAACAGAGATATATCCTGTTTTACCTTTGATTAGACACTATTTAAGGTAAGTCCGATGTAAAATCAGGTTTACGGTCATTAGAATTGATTTCAGCCCATTTACTGCGGGGTGCCTGATGATCCGGCATGAGCTGAATGCGGATAGGTTTCGGCTGAAACCGGAAATATACCGCTATCATGACGTTGAGCTAAAGCCCGATGCTATTGATTGTTGTAACTTATTTACTCTGAACTCAAACTGATGAACGGATTAACAAGAAGGAACTTCCGGCATCCGGCTCCTTCTTTCATCCTTTTAACCCGGCTGCTCCTTCGGATTGATGGTATCTTAATTTCATGTAAATCTTCTTACGGTTACCAAATCTTTTTATTAATTTTACAGTGATGAAAAAGATTTCCGTCATATTTATACTGCCGGACCTGGAAACCGGAGGTGCAGAAAGAATTGTAACCACTATTGCCAACCACCTGTCCCGGGACCGGTTCGAGCCTAAGATCCTGCTGCTGAGAAAGCAGGGTGGCTATCTCAGTCTGCTGAAAGACGATGTGGAAATCATCGACATCAATACTGAAAGGATCCGGCATTCCCTGAAGCCGATCTTAAGGGAAATTTACCGCAGAAAACCCGATATCGTATTTTCAGGGTATGGCGAGGTGAACGCGTATCTGTCCATGTTCATCAAGGTTTTTCCGAAGGTCAGGTTTATTGCCCGGGAAACCAATGTGGTTTCGGAGCATGTCACACGCAAGGAAATTAAATTTTTCTACCATTTCTACAATAATTATGACAGGATCATTGCCCAGAGCAATGATATGATGAAAGACCTGACGGATAATTTCAGCATTAAACCCGGAAAAATCACCAAGATCAATAATCCCGTTGATTTTGATTTTATCGAGCAGAAAACTGCCGGCTCCGTGAAACCCGAAAGCTTCAGGTACCATTATAAAAACGTAGTGGCCATCGGTAACCTGTCTGCACGGAAAGGATTTGATAACCTGCTGAAGGTATTTTCACGGCTTACCGGGGAAAACATCCTGCTGCATATCCTGGGTGACGGGAAAGACCGTGAGGTCCTGCACCGGATGAAGGATTTCCTCGGCCTTGAGCATGTCATTTTTCACGGAAGGCAGGACAATCCGTACCGGTTCCTGAAACACGCTGACCTGTTTGTGCTTTCTTCAAGATATGAAGGATTTCCGAATGTCCTTCTGGAAGCAGGAGCCTGCGGAACGTATTCCCTGGCCAATAACTGCCCCGGGGGAATCAATGAAATCATACAGCATGGCATAAACGGTGAGGTTTCCAATATCGAAGACCATGAAAACTTTTCCCGGCAGATCGTCAGGATCCTTCATGAAACGCATCATCAGGACGCCGTGAAAAATTCGATCCGCTCGAGATTCTCAAAGGATCTCATCCTGGATCAGTATGAAGCTGCATTGCTGGATCTGATCAGAAAGTAGGGTTCTCAACTGAGAATCAACTGGTGAAATTTAATTTTCTTATTTTTGGACGATTTTAACGGTCTCTAATCAATTCATCCATGGAAAAAATCCTTAAGCTGGGCTGTGCCTGCGAAAAGCCCGACTCCCATTATACCGAATTCAGAAGTTCTCAACTCGGAACAGATCACACCGGCAGCAGGAAGGCAGAGGTCAGCATTCAGCAATGTAAGCTCTGCCAGCGGATCTGGATTGTCTATACAGTACCCGTACAAACGGGTGATGAACATGGAACACTAAGGTGGTTCAAGGGAATCGTCTCCAAGAAAGACCGCCCGCATATTACGCCGGAAAATGCGCTGGAACATCTGGAGAGCCTGGAATGGTATGTTTACGGAGAAACCCGTCCGGAGAGCACCGCTGCATTCGGAGAGGGAAAAATCAATTTGAATTAAAACATTTTCAATCCACTGACCGCAAGATGTACAGATTCGATAGGTTGGGGCGGAACCGGCTCATCAGGAAACTGCATTCCACTGCCGTTGCCATTACCATCCGCCGGATTGGGCAGTGTGAAGGATATTCCAAAACGGACTGTTTTACCGGAAGAACAGAGGATATCCTGCCATTGAAGGAAATAAATATTGAGGTCTGCAGGAAATAGTATAATGAAATAATGAATTACCCGACAGGTGAGAAAAGGCAGCATTATAACAAAGAATATCTTGCTGCGCTCGATCTGAAGCTTGCCGTCATCGACAGGGAATATAAGGAAGTAATACAGGAAAAATGCCTTGAGATCATTGAAAAATTTAGTGATATCAAAAATCGGTGTTAAAAAAGTAATACCTTCAGTTTGCGCTTTGGATTCCTGCGGAAGTTTGACAAATCTCACTTTCCCACTTGGTAATTAATCGTTAAATTTGTAAGCAGTAAGAAAGTTATTAATAAAAAATTCATAAATAACATGAGTCAATTCGATGTTACCGTTATCGGTTCCGGTCCTGGCGGTTATGTGGCTGCCATCCGTGCCGCACAATTAGGGTTCACAACAGCCATTATTGAAAAATATCCTACGTTGGGAGGAACCTGCCTGAATGTGGGATGCATTCCTTCAAAAGCTTTGCTGGACAGCTCCGAGCACTTTGAAAACGCCAAACATAATTTTGCTTCCCACGGAATCATTATCAGTGAGCCTCAGGCCGATATTGCCAGAATGATCGAGCGTAAGAACGAAGTGATCAAGCAGAATACAGACGGCATCAGCTACCTGATGAACAAGAATAAAATTACCGTTTTTGAAGGGGTAGGAAGCTTCGAATCTGCCACCGGGATCAAAGTAACCAAAAACGACGGTTCCACAGAAACCATTGAATCAAAATATACCATTATCGCTACCGGTTCTAAACCGACCAGCTTACCTTTTATCACGCTGGACAAAGAAAGGGTGATCACTTCCACAGAAGCTTTGAACCTGAAAGAAATCCCTAAGCATCTGGTGGTGATCGGCGGCGGGGTGATCGGTCTTGAGCTGGGTTCTGTTTATTTAAGATTGGGCGCACAGGTAACAGTGGTTGAGTTCATGGACAAAATTATCCCGGGCATGGACGGTGCACTGAGCAAGGAACTGACAAAAGTCCTTAAAAAACAGGGAATGAAGTTCATGCTTTCAACCGCTGTTTCTGCAGTAGAAAGAAACGGGGATTCCGTGAAAATTACGGCAAAAGACAAAAAAGGGGAAGAAGTAACCGTAGAAGGAGACTACTGCCTGGTATCTGTAGGAAGAAAGCCTTATACAGACGGTCTCGGACTGGAGAAAGCCGGTGTAGAGCTGGATGAGAGAGGAAGAGTAAAGGTAAACGACCATCTGCAGACCAACGTATCCAACATCTATGCGATCGGGGACGTTATCAAAGGGGCTATGCTTGCCCATAAGGCTGAAGAAGAGGGTGTTTTCGTAGCGGAAACATTGGCAGGCCAGAAGCCGCACATCAACTACAACCTGATTCCGGGCGTTGTATACACATGGCCGGAAGTAGCAGGTGTTGGGAAAACCGAAGAAATGCTGAAAGAAGAAGGCGTAGCTTACAAAGTAGGGTCTTTCCCGATGAGAGCCTTAGGAAGAAGCCGTGCAAGCGGTGATGTGGACGGACTGGTGAAGATCATTGCTGATGAAAAGACCGATGAAGTACTGGGAATGCATATCGTAGGGGCGAGAGCGGCCGACCTTATCGCAGAAGGCGTAATTGCCATGGAATTCCGTGCCAGTGCCGAAGATATTGCCAGAAGCTCCCATGCGCACCCGACTTATGCGGAAGCCATCAAGGAAGCAGCCCTGGATGCCACGGCGAAAAGACCGATCCATATGTAATATCAAGGGTAAGAAGATATAGAATCATAAAAGAGAAGCCTGAAAAGGTTTCTCTTTTTTTGTATCTTTCCTCATATAAAAGATCGATTGATGAGGAATATTCTGATGAGCCTGTTGCTCCTGACAGGAATGAGTGTGTTTTCACAGGAAGCCGGAAAGGCGGGAGAGCGCCTGAAAAACGAAGCCTCCGGTACCGAACTGGGATCGCCGGATTCCAGGGCA
>JAKOOI010000028.1 GCA_022701475.1 Weeksellaceae bacterium | reverse complement strand
GCGAGGTGCCGGGATCTTCAAAATTTTTAGATGGGATCAGTATGCTTTTTACGGCACTTTCCATGGAAATGATGCTTTCGAGCAGTCCGGAGGCGCCCAGGGTATGGCCGTAATATCCTTTCATGCTATTCAGGGGAATATGCTGCAGTTCCATGCGGTTAAAAGCAATGGCTTCCATCTCGTCATTATAAACGGTTGCTGTTCCATGCGCGGAGATAAAATCAATATTCCCTGGGGTAACCTGTGCTTCGTCCATTGCATTCCTGATGCTGGCAAACAATCCGTCGCCTGTTCTGGAAGGACCGGAAATATGGTTCGCATCATTTACGGCGGAATCGCCCAATACTTTAAAACTGAATTTTTCATTTCCGTCCGGTTCTGAAGTCATGTAAACGGCTGCCGCTGCCTCACCGAGGTTGATTCCGTTGCGGTTTTTATCATAAGGCCTGCATGGGCCGTCTGCAAGCGCCTGGAAGGAATTGAAGCCGGAAAGCACAAATTCCGAGACCTCGTCACCGGCAATCACGAATGCCTCTTTGTATTTTCCTGCCCGGATCATATTTTTGGCTACGGCTATGGCCATTACTCCGGAAACACAGGCATTGGAGACCACGACCGGTTTAGTTTTAAAACCAAAAAAATCAGCGATCTTCTGAGCCATGCCGGTAAGAAAAACCCCTCCGGGTAACGCAGGCTGGTTTTTTAACAGACTGATATTCCCTTTTGTGGTAGATACGATAAGCGCTGTGTTTTCTGAAATTTTATGTCTCTCCGCTAAAGGTTTAAGGCTGAGCAGCAACATTTTTTCAAGCCGGGTGGCATGTCGTCCGGGGAAATGTTTTTCAAATTCTGTTTCCAGCTGGTCATTACTGATGGCCGAAACATGGAAAGCTTCCATACTGTCCGCAGGCTGTGTAAAGCTTACACCGGACTTTCCTTCGGTCAGCGCCTTCCAGTTCGATTCCACATCAAATCCCAGAGGCGTAATGCAGTTATAACCGGTAATATAGACTTCTCTTCTCATGATAGTCCCATTTTATCTTTCCAGGCCTGAAAAAATTCAGGATTGTATAAGCATAAATTATTGTCGGCATCCAGGAATACCTGAATGGTTTCTCCTGAACAGACCAATCTGTTATCTTTGTTAAAAAGCTCATACCGGTACATCAGCTTTGCTGCCGTGGAATTGATAAAAGTAGTGACGATCCTGAAGGTTTCCCCGTATTTCAAAGGAAGGAAATGTTCACAGGTACTCTTTACAATAGGTGTCACATAGCCTGCCGCCTGGATATCAAGATACGTCAGGCCGTGCTCCCTTCCGAAAGCTTCTCTTCCGTCTTCGAAATAAACGATGTAATGGCCGTGCCATACGATTCCCAGCGGATCGGTTTCATTGAAACGTACGCGTACTTCTTCGGTACAGCTGATAATATGTTCTTTAGACTCCATGTTGTTTCTTCAATAGATAGAGCTGTCTGCAGACAGCAAGGGTAATACTTATACATTATGGAGCTTCCGTTCATAAAATAATGAAATAAGCACCATTACAATATAGAATAAAAATAAGAAAATGAGTTCCCTGGCAATGCCGCCGATGCTGCTGTTACGCAGGATAATGTCGTAATAAGCGTTCAGCCCCCAGTTCATCGGGGAGAAGCCGGCAATGGTCTGCATAAATTCAGGCATCAGGAAGACCGGCACCCAGATTCCGCCTATGGCGGCCAGCACCACGACGGAAGTAGCCCCGAAAGGAGCCGACTGTTCCTGGGTGTCTGCCACCGTACCCAGCAGAACGCCAAAGCCGATGGCAGCGAGCCCCGCAAATACGGTTACCACGATAAGCGGGAACATTTTCCCGGTCACATCAAACTGCGGAAGATCCATGTACGGAAACAGATAAATCCCGACAGCTACCATCAGCAGAAACTGGATCACACAGATGATAAGATAGGTGAAAGTCTTGCCTAAAATATGGACAAAATAAGGCGTCGGGCTGATTCTGGCCCTGACACTGGTTCCCTGGCTTTTCTCTTTCACAAGATTGATGGATAACGGCACTACGATAAAGAAAATGGCAAACAATGCCCAGGCCGGAACATTGTGCTGCACAGAATTAGGGAGTGTTTCTTTTATCCCTTTTTTCGGAGTGATTTCCTTGAATCCGATCAGGCTTTTGCTCTTTCCCAGATCTTCAGTGGTTCCCAGCTGTTCCTGGAAGGCTTTGTAGATTTTTTTGTTTTCGATTTCAAAAACCATCTTGTTGATGGAATTCATCACATTGTTCTTAAACGCGATGTTGGTAGCAGGATCGAAATAAAGATGGATGTCTTTTGCCTCCGAAACCTTTTCCGGAACCGGAGCAGTTTCCGTTTCCACCCCGAAAGAGCTGACAATGGCCTGCACCTTGGATTCCACATTGGAATTGATATCTTTCGTCAGGTCCGCCGGAATAACGATCGCCATCTGGTAATCCCCTGAAAATACGGCTTTCTCTGCAGAGGTTTCGTTGTAGTTCGTCAGCAGCTCAAAAGTTTTGCTGTTTTCGAGTTCCTGACGGATGTTTTTTGAAACTTCGGAACGGTCGTTATCGATGAAGATCACCGGAATTCTGGTGCCTTCCAGGTTTTTGAAGGTGGAATCCTGAATCAGGGTAATGGTAATGATCAGCAGCAGCGGCATCACGAAAATGATGACGATTCCCCCGATATCCCTTCTCAGCAGAAGGATTTCCTTCATAAAGCTTCTCCACAATTTATACAACATCCCGCAGTTCTTTTCCGGTTAATGAAATAAAGACGTCCTCAAGGTTTTCGGCATGGGATACTTTCTCAACCAGTTCCTCCGGTGTCCCGGTAGCGTGGATTTTCCCGTGGTCGATGATAGCGATCCTGGTACAGAATTCTTCAGCTTCCGAAAGGTGGTGGGAAGTATAAATGATACACGTACCGTTTTTATTCAGTTCCTGAAGGAAATCGATAATCACTTTTTTAGATTGTACATCCACACCAACGGTAGGCTCATCCAGAAAAAGAACCTTCGGGTTATGAAGGGTTCCGGCAATGAGGTTGCAGCGGCGTTTCATGCCTCCGGAAAACTGCTCTACTTTTTTATCAGCAAATTTCGCCAGGCCCATGATCTCCAGGGATTCTCCGATGGCCGTTTTGAGTTTTTTATGGCTCAGACCATACAGGCTCCCGAAGAACATCAGGTTCTCTCTTGCCGTCAAAGTGGGATAGAGCGCATACTCCTGCGGGACAATCCCGATAATCTGCCGTAACCTGGATCCGTCTTTCTGAGGAGACAGTCCGTTGATCTTAAAAGATCCGGAAGTAGGTTTGATCAGTCCGGAAAGCATGGAAATCAGAGTGGTCTTTCCGGCGCCGTTAGGACCGAGGATTCCGTAGATTTCATTGCGGCCTATGTTCAGGGAGATGTCATTTACAGAAAATTCTTCTGCGTTTTTGTATTTTTTGTACAGGTTCCTGATTTCGATAATATAGCCGTCCATCATCAGATTGCTTTTTTCAGTTTTTTGTAAAAAGCCTCTTCCAGATCGGCGATATGGAGCATGGACTTCGAAAGCTCATTGTAGATGTCACTTTTCGAGTTCCTGTTTTTATAGACCCGGGCGATATCTACAGCGAAATCCCTCCAAAGGTCACCGATGGCGGTGATTTCTTTCGAAAGTTCCTTTAATTGACTGTTGTTCAGGATAACGGCCGCTTCCTGGAGGAAAGCACCGTAGATAAACCTGAACCCGCCGCCGCCGGTCCCGATTTCTTCCTGCATCCTGATCAGCTGTCCCAGGTAGTGGTTGGTGGTCTTCGTCCCTTTTTTCTCCGCCCATTTCGGGATGCTTTTGGCGACCCAGCGGATGGCTTTCACCCCTACGATGGGAACGGGAGCCAGCATATTTTTGCAGGTATCCCTGATCCCTTTTTTTATGGCTTCTTCCAGATTAACATTTTCGGGAATAAAGGTAGGATAGTACATATGGCCTTTCGGCGGTAATGCACCCTTCGCATACCGTACTTTCTCCAGTTCGGCTTCCGAGAGCGTGGTAACATAATCCATCACCGGATCGCTGATGAGAAATTGTCCGTCTTCTTTTCCATACACCACAAGATTGTGGGCATTGAAATGGAATTTATATTCTTCAGGGAAATACGTCAGGTTGAAAACACCTACCTGAAGGCCTGTCGGAATATTATTTTCAAGGTTTCTTTCCAGGGCTCTCTGGGCTTCTGCCGGATCGGAAAATTTTATCCTTTTGATCTTAATGCCGAGTCTTTTGGCTGCCTTGCTGAAAATAGCGCCGGGCATCGGCCGGTAGCTGAATCCGGGAGCGAAATTGACTTTCAGAAAAGGGAGGTATACAAAGAAAAGCCCGGACCCGATTCCGAAAATCATAGGCTCGCTGAGTTTCAGGCCCTTGTTAAGCAGTAAATTAGAGGCAACACCATTCTCGCAGTGAGCGGTCTGATGGTGTTCAAAATTAAGTTTCATTCGCGCAACTTGTTAGTTCTTTTCATAACAGATGAAACCCTGTGCTGCATCTGCCGTTATTATCTTTTTATCATAGGAAAAGCGGTGATTTTATTAAATCCGTTCTTCAGAAGTTCCTGAAGAAATCGTTTTACTTTCCGTTGAAATGTTTTAATTCATCCACTGAAATTCCGAAAGCACCGGCATATTTTTTCAGTACGGATTCGCTTAGTGTTCTGAATATTTTTGGTTTGGTATGCCTTTTCACGCGCCATTGCCATATCCCGGCATAAGCGGCCAGTACCTGCAGATCCATTTTATTAAGTTCCATAAAATAGACAATAGGGCTTGCCTGGCCCCGGGCTACCTGCTGCCTGGCTTCTTCAATCCTTTCGCTGATCAGCTCCATGGATTCTTCCAGGGCTGCTTTTTTGGCATCCCAGCCGATGCTGTTGGCCGTAGTGTAATTATCATTTTCATCCGTTACGTACAGGACTTCGGTCATATTAGCTGATTTCAGGTTGCTTTCGTCCTGGGGAAGGTCTTGTTTCTTCATAAGCTCAGTGTTTTATTTCCTGGATAAAGAGAGTGATTTCTGCACGGATCAGCAGTTTATCCTCATGAAAGGTTTCACAAAAAATATGGCAGATGTTCTCAAACTTTGAAATCAGGGAAGCCCTGGAAATAATAGTATCGCCTGCCTTCGGTAATCCGGATATTTCAATCTTTTTGATATTGGTAATGAAGCCGATCACTTTCGTATCGGCTTCAGGGTTTTCAAAGAAGCTTTGCCCGAGAATGGAAGAGCACGTCTGGGCTGCATTTTCAATCAGGCCGGCCTCGGCAAACTCATGGTTACGGACAAAGATGTTATCCGGGGAAATGACAAAGGAGGTTACCACTTTTTCCGGAGTTAATTCCAGGATATAATCCGTCATCAGCATCGGTTCACGGTGCGGGAGGAAGTGATGGATATTAATGATGTTTTCTTCTCTGGTTTCCATTCTTTTATATTTTATGCTGAAGTATACAATCAGCAGGCCTGTTCTGCCTTTATTTCACAACCGTTTTCATCTGCGCAGTGGCAATTACCTGCCCGTTTACCTTGGTGACGGCATCCACTAAAGTTACGCCCATGACCTCATTCAGGATCTTCACTTCCGTTTCCAGCAGATCGCCTGCTTCAGGCAGCCGGACAGCCTCAAAGGATTTGATGGCTCCGATGTACCCCGTAGGCGCCTCTTTTCCCAGCAGGTAAAAAGTATATCCGGTATGCAGGGCTACGCTCTGTGCCTGGTGCTCAATAAGCCCTGAGGCCTGGAAAACATTCTTATGGACAAAGATATTATCCTCCCTGATCTCAAAGCCTGAAACCAGATGGGAATCCGAATATCCGGAAATGCTGCTGACCATAACAAACGGAAACCGCTGCGGAATCAGGCTTTCTACAAAATGCTGATCGGAAGTAGGCAGTGTGTTTTCCATTTAGCAAACCGTTAACAGCGCGCAGGAATAGGAAAATCTTCCGCTTTCAGGAATGCACAGCAGTACTTTTTCCCCTTTTTTCAGTCTTCCGGAATTCATCAGCTGTTCCAGCGCAATGAAGATGGAACCGGCCCCGATGTTACCGACTTCCGAAAGGTTATAGAACCATTTCTCCCAAGGGAAATCCAGTCCTACTTTGGCAAATTCGTCTTTCAGTCCTTCCTTGAAGTATCCTGAAGAGATATGCGCCAGTACATGGTCTATGCTTTCCGGATCCAGGTTATGCTTATCAAAAGAAGCTCTTAAGCTTTCCGCACCTTTTACCAGGATATATTCATCCAGCAGCTTGGTGTCCTGTTTCAGGGAGAAGATCGATTGTTTCAGCCATTCTTCGGAAGGGTAGTCGGCCCAGGATTTCAGGCTTCCGTCTTCCTGCTTTTCGGTGCCTGCATACATACAGGCCTCTATTTCATGGGCGTAGGAATAAAAATCAATGAATTCTATTTTCAGAGAGACTTCATTTTCTCTCGGCTGGTTTTCCAGCAGGAAGGCACCGGCACCGTCAGAAAGCATCCATCTCAGAAATTCCCTTTTGAAGGCAATGATCGGTCTTTCTTCCAGGAGGATCAGGTTTTCGGCTTCATGATTGAACTTATCGGCGGTCATCCATGACGACATTCTTTCAGATCCTACACAGACTGCGTTTTTATTAACGCCTGCTTTTACGGAAAGGAAACCGTAATTCAGGGCATTCATGCCGGAGTTGCAGAGCCCGGACGCCGAATTGATGGCAACGGATTTTTTTGTCTTCAGTTCCCCGTGAACCATGGAAGCATGGGACGGCTGGATCTGGTCCGGGGTAGAAGTCCCTGCCGAGAGCAGCTCCATATCTTCCCGCCTGAATTTTTCGTCGAACAACCCCTCTACTGCCTGTGCTGCAATCTGGGCATTCGTATGGGTAGGATTGCCTTCTTTATCCAGTGCATAATACCGGGTAACGATTTTATTGTTTCTTAAAATAATGGCTTTCGCCTTGGATTTTGCGCCATTTATATAGCCCAGATACGTTTCCATTTCATCATTTGAAACCGGCTCATTCGGTAGGTATGTTGATGCCTTTGTTATAAATACGTCGTACATTTTATTTTAAATTAATTCCTTGTAAATATTCTCTTTGTTTCTTTCTTTTAAACCAAAAAATAGGGGTGGTCAGCAGGTGCGGAACCAGTACGATAGGAGAGATAATCCAGATCGCAGCCATCAAATATACCTTAAAGAATTTAATCAGCAATGGACGCTTTTCTTTTTTCTTGATGATGAGGTTGGACCATACCGTAAAAATTTTATTGCCTACTTTTTCCACTCTTACCAGGAAGGCCCGTATTTCCACGGCTCCGTTTCTTACAAGATCCGGCTGAAGCGCATCCATCGTATTTCCGGCAAAGTGCTTTTCAATAATAGTGCCGTACTTTCCGGCCCCGTTGATTTCTTCCTGTGAGACTCCGGCCGCAGGCAGCATCCCGGATTTTTCCTTTTTTCCGGTAGTCATCCAGCGGAGGATCGTAAGTACGCTGGTATAATTGTCATGACGGTCTACCAGGGCAATATTCCCTACCAGCTTTGCTTTTAGGTCGCGCAGATAAACTTTCAGTTTTTCCTGGGAAAGCATCCACATATTCCGGGTTCCTGATACGGTGACTACAGGCGTGTCCTTCAGGATATTTTCTGCATAGCCGCTTTTCAGGAAGGAAATAATCGGGATGGAAGGGGTAAGATACCAGACCTGATAGCCGAACAGGATCAGATCAAATTTTGTATGGAGGACTTCTGCCGGTGGCGGAAGAATTTCGCTCGGAATCTGCAGGTAGGATTCCGGAAAAGTGTTGAAAAATACATCACTGGGCCACGGAAAAGGAAAATCCTTTTTGAGCCTGATGTTATAGTAAGTAACCTCATATTCCTCAGTCTTCTCTTCAAACGGGCGGGCCATGTTCTTCACGATCTCTTCCAGCTGTCCGGTCTGGGTGTAGTAAATGACAAGTATATTTTTTTTCATGTATATTTTTCAGGTTACAAAAATAGGCTTTTCATATCTATTATATTCTACTAAAAATTTTCAGCGAAGCGGAATCATATCTTAGCCGGTAAGCTGTGGGATCTAAAGGCAAGGCGTTTACATTGCTGAAAACAATGGTTTCAGGAAGTTTTTCTATTTCGCTGAAACTGAACTGCTGATCCGATATCATAAGGATATCAGGCTTTTTGCTGATTTCACACTCCTTTTTTATATATCTGATCTTTCTCTTTTTTACCAGATAATTCTGTTCGGCAATGCTTCTTTTCTCATTATCCCTTATCCGGCTGAACACTGTTCTTCCGGGTTGCTGAAGCGTGAGCAGGACATCCTGCTGCCCGAAGTCATCTGCGATATGCAGGATAACAGCGTTTTTAGGAATGTGCCGGTTCAGCTCAGCATACACCGTTTTATTGCTGTCGAAATCTTTCTTTACTTCATTTACCACCTCACTGTCCTTATATAAGAAACTGAGGAGTAATTTTTTTCTGAAATAATGCTCATCTTCCAGTTCCGTCCTCAGCGCATCAAACTTTTCCCTGAAGAACGCATTGATTTTTTTCGTCCTTTCCGGATAAGTATTGCCAAAATCCGGATCGTCTTGCCTGATCCTGTCACCGACCTTTACCGTAATGGCCCCGTCATAGATGATAAAGTCGCCTTTGGGCAATACATCGGCATTGCCATGGATATATAGAGGCAGGACATCCAGGCCGAACTGTTCTGCCAGATAAAAAGCCCCTTTGTGGAACCTCTTGATTTCACTGGTATAAGAACGTTCCGACTCCGGGAAAACCATCAGGGAGTATCCCTGGTTTACTTTTTCCCTCAGCCGGTCCAATCCGTTTTCAATGCCCTGGGAAACCGGATAAAATCCGAGGGCCCTCACCATTTTCCCGAAAACGGGCGACTGATACACCCAGTCATTTACCAGGAATATCATTTTATGGGTAGTCATGGCGACAGCCAGTGTATCCAGAAAAGAAGTATGGTTGGCGATGATTACGGCCGGCCTGCTGAAATCTTCCTCAGGGTTTTTAATGAGCTTTTTCTTTACAAATGGATTCGTAAACAGGACGGAAGTTAAAAACCGGGCGGAAATAAATTTGAAAAAATCTACATTCTTTCCTTTGGATTTTCTGGTGAACGGGCTGATAACCAATGAAAAAAAGAGTCCGCCCAACCCATAGTACAGGAAAGAAAATACGGAATTCAGCAACAGCCTGAAGGTAACCGGTGAAAGCCCTTTCCTTGCCCTGTCCGTAATCAGGAGCCTGAACCAGAACGGATACAGCGTGGAGGTGATGATGATGACCGAAAACATTCCGATCAGCGCCACCAGCGCCAGGGAATGAAGGGCAGGGTGCCTGGCAAAAATCAGCGATCCGATGGATAGGATAGTCGTGAAAACGGCCAGGATGATGGAAGTCCGGTAGGTGGGAAGCTCGTTCTTACCGGTAGTGTGTTCCTTCTGCATGGCCTGGGTAAGGAAAATGCTGAAATCATCACCCACTCCGAAAACCAGCGTACAGACCACCGTGCTGAAAATATTGAGTTCCAGGCCCAGAAAATACAGGATTCCGGCCGTAACGATACCGGTGAGGACAATCGGGAACATGGTAAGCACCGTTAATTCAAAGTTCCTGAAAAAAACAATGATGGTAAGGATGATGGCAAGCAGGGAATAATTGATCAGGGTGTTGAAATCCCTCTTCAGCAGTCCCAGGAAGTTTTCATTCATCTGTTGCCGGTCAATGGCCAGTGATTCATGGTTTTTTTCAACATCCTTGATGAATGCGTCCCTTTTCCGGTCGTCTACTTTCACCACATTCGATATAGTATAGAACCCGTTCTCCCGGCTGATGAATTCCGGGGTCTGAAGGGCTTTTACTTTTTCATAATCCTTCAGGGTGAGGACCGTGTATCTTTTATCCAGGTTTTCTTTAAACTGATTAAAAGCCGAGCGGTTGAAGCCCAATGCCGTTCCGGCGGCCGTCAGTTCGCCAAGGGTCCGGTCTTTCCTGTTGTTGTCCCAGAAATGATTCCACTCCCGGATTTTTTCCTGCTGGTCCTTTTCGGAGAGGACTACATTTCCCAGGGAGTTGTAGCTTAAGATTTTTCCCTGTTGCTTTTCTTTTTCCAGGAAGCTGCTCAGTTTGGTATTCCGGGACAATGCTTCTTCTTCAGAATTACCATAGGAGATCGTGTAAATGGATTTTGAAGTAATGTCCGAAAGTTTCTGAAGCTTGGCTTCGCTGATCTTCAGTTCTTCCGGAATATAGTTCAGGTCGACGATATCTTCATTGAATCCTACATGCCTGAAGCCGAAGAGACAGGCGATGATCAGGACTGTGCAGCCGATGATCAGCGGTTTGTTCTTTTCATAGGGATATGATCCGATGGCGTCGATGAAATTGGTATAGGTATCTGCTTCCCGGGCCTTGGGATGATACAGCTGGGGAACAATGATCAGGGCGGTCACGGAAGATAAAATCACCGTAATGGCGGCGAAAAGACCCAGGTCTTTCAGTGCTTCCGAACGCACAAATACAAGGCATAAAAAAGAAACGGCCGTAGTGGCGCTGCTCAGGATGACAGGCTGTGTGATTTCTTTGTACAGTTCTTCAATATTGTTGTTGTGCTTATAGTGGGTAAGGATATGAAGGGCGTAATCGATGGTAATCCCAATAAGAATGGCCCCGACACTTAATGAAATGGCCGAAATTTTATCTTTGATAAAGTACAGGATCAGCAATGCCAGCAGGACGGAAAAAACCGTCGGGAGAAAAACAATGAGAGGAGTAAAGAAATTCCTGAAGTAATAGATCAGCAGGATGAGCAGCACCGTCATTGAAATCATCACCGTATTCCGGATGTCCTTTTTGATCTGCTGGGCATTGGCGACGGCAATGACCGGCGATCCGAAATAGCTGATCTCGGTCTTTCCTTTGAACCGGACATTAAGGACATCTTTTGCTTCATTCAGCCGGTTGATGAAATCTTCATTGTTCTTCGTGTCGCTGCTCCCGTTTTCAGGATCGATGAAGAGCAACAGGTTTTTCCCGTCCTTCGTAACGATATAGCTGTCTTCCAGCCTGAAATCTTTACTCAGATTCAGGGCATTGAGTTTTTTGATGCCCATGAAAGTAATTCCCAGCGGGTCTTTCTTGATGAATTCTTTTGTGACAAGGCTTGCAGGAGAAACCAGTGAACGGTAATTCTCCTCTACCTGTCTTGCCATGCTGTCTTTCTGCAGTTTTCTTCCGATTTCCCGGTAATCGTTTTCATTGAGGAACAGCGGCAGGTTTTCGTTGACGAAATTGAAGGTAGCCGATATTTCGTCATCATTCACTTTTCCCTGTACTGATCTGATGTAGCGTTTCAGAGGGTGGATCGCCTCTAAAAAAGCATCCGCCGTTTCAGACATCTGAAAGTTTTCATCATGGGATCTGTTTTCAATGATGACTATAATTTTATCTGAAAAGTTGAGCTGTTTCAGGACTTTTGCTGTGAGATCTGACTTTTCATTTTTAGGGATGATCTGGCTGATATCTTCTTCAAAATTGATTTTCAAAGCGAAATAGCCGCACAAGGCAGCAATCCCGGCAGCGGTAAGCAGGGAAATGATCTTATTTCTCGACAGTAAATAATATAAAAATATAAAAAAGCGGTGCATAGCAGAATGTCAGGTCTGCAAATTTACCGTATTCGGAATGAGTGTAAAAAGTTTTGCCATAAGTTTTGACTGAAAATCAATAAAATATTTAGACCCAATGAAAAAAAAATCTACTTTTGCAAAAGTTCCCGACGACTGAAACGCATTTTAATAAGAAACAGCTGAGTCATGAAGCTTGGATTTTCATATGTTTACAATATTTGATGGAAAAAATAAACGGATTTTTGTTGGTCATTGTTCTTCCGCTTTTGCTGTTTTTCATATCCTATTACGGCTTTGAAACCTCTTATGTGTTGGGAATAAA
>JAKOOI010000027.1 GCA_022701475.1 Weeksellaceae bacterium | reverse complement strand
TGGTCACCGTTTTATTGTCTGCCGATTCGTAAAAAACCATATTTTTGCCGGGAAGGCTGCTGCCGTCTTCACTGTTTACCAGCATCATGGTATTACCGGAAGGTGAATTCTGTTCCGCTTTCGTCTTATAGATCACCCTGTTGTCCGAAACCAGGAAATAGAAATTCCTCTCGTTATCATCTTCTTCTTCATTCTTTTCATCCTTTACACCGTCAACGGAATATTCCGCTACGTAGAAGCCGGAAGGAAGCGGCCTGATTTCCAGCGAGGTCTTGTGCTGCCGGAAATCCTTGGGATCGTTCAGGGTATACTGCTCTTTCCTGATCAGTTTCTTTTTAATCTTACCGTATATGCCGCCGTATGGATTTCTTGCATACTGCATGAAAGAGGTGATGTCATCCTTTACCTCGTAAACCGTTATGGAGAAAGAGGAGACATTTTTATATTCCGCTACCACCTGAACCGGTTTGTTGCTGCGGGTCTGCTGTTCATAGCTGAGGTTCAGGGAAGGAGCCAGGATCCGCTCTTCCGACTCCTTTATTTCAGTAAGGAAAGGCGATTTGGGATATTGTGATACTGCCTGCCTGAGGTAGTCCAGCGCTTCTTTTTCCTTTCCGCTATTGACCAGTTCCTCAGCAATGTTGCCGATGATAACCGCTTTGTAATCGCCGGCTACCGGTGAATTCAAAAGAGGCTGAAGCTGTTCTGTACTATTCCTGCATCTGTTGAAATCACAGTTATCTAGCACCTTCTGATGCATGAAATACAGTTTTGCATTTCCGGTATTCTGTGCAATAAGCTGATCAAAAACAGTATTGACCCCAATGCGGTTGGCTTCCAGCTCATTTTTGGTGAAAAAATCAGATTCAGAAAAAAAATCTTTCTTATGGATCAGGTACCAGTCCAGCAGAGTCGGGAAATAAGAGAGGTAGTTTGTATAGGTGAATATCTGTTTATATTTTTCCAGCGGGATCTTTTTCATTGCAGCTTCCTGACGGTCCAGCTCCTGATAACTTCTGGTCAGGTAATTCTTAAAATCCAGTCTGGTCCAGGTTTCAATACCGGAAATATCCTGGGAACTGATGTTGGTACGCCCGTTGATTTCCCAGGAATGCTCCTGATAATACTCCATGAAAAAACGGTTCAGGAGGACCTGGAAAACCAGTTTGTCCGTGCCTGCAAGTTGCTGCTCCGTTTTCTGAAGCTTTTCAAAAAGACGGCTTACCGCATTATTATTCCGGTCATTATCTGTTGTGTTGAGAATCCTGAACTCTTCTTTCAGGGATTGGATCAGCTGGATGACATTTTGATCTTTCATGGCCTGTTTCTGTATTTCCAAAACCAGCGGAAGATTGGATTTTACGATTCCCTTCTCCGCATTTGCTGTTACTTTTTTCCATTGCTCATCATAGTATTTCTGGGCGAGGGCTCCCGAATAATTCAGGAAGACCAGCAAAATCACAAAAATCTTGGAAAATCTTTTCATATATGTTATTTTTGATAAATGAATCCTTTAAAAATACTCAAAAAAACCGTTATCGACAGTCAACTGTATGTCTCCTTAACGGGAACCCTTTTTGCAGTATTTTTCATGATGGAGCAAAATACATTCCGGTATCCCACATTTTTCCTGATTTTCATCACTTATTTCAGCGGTTATCTGTACACCAAATACCAGAAAACGAAGCATTTCCCGGTTATCCTGATCCTGAATGTAATCGCAGGAGCCGTCTGTGCCCTGCTGATTATCCACAATCATAACGGGATCCGGCTTGTAAAATGGCTGATCATTGTTGTGCTGGGCCTGCTGTATAACAGCTTTTTCCTGGATACCTATATCAGGAAGATCCCGTTGCTGAAAGTATTTTATGTAGGACTGGTCTGGGCGCTGATGAACTGCTGGCTTAGCCTGCCTGAATTCAGCATTCCCATTTTCATGATCAGTTTCCTATTCATTACGGCACTCGTGCTGCCGTTTGACATCCGGGATATGAAAGTGGATACGGTAAAGACCTTCCCCACCCTCATCGGTACCCAGGGCACCAAATACCTGGCCTACCTGCTGGTTTTCCTGAGCACCGTCATCGCCTCCTGTTATCTGGATACAAAAGGTTCCCTCGCTTTTTATCTTGCTTCCCTGGTGACTTTTATTTTCATCTATTTTACTGAAAACGAGCGCAAAGACAGCTATTTTTCATTGGGTGTGGAAAGTTGTGCTGCACTTCCTTTTTTATTTTTGCTTTTAATGAAGTATTTTTGAAGAATGATTATCAAGAAACTTTCCCTGTATAATTTCAAGAACCATTCCGAGAAGAAATTCGAGTTCTCGCCGCAGATCAATTGTTTTGTCGGGAACAACGGTGCGGGAAAAACCAATATCCTGGATGCGCTGCATTACCTCTCGGTAGGGAAAAGCTTCCTGGGGAATACCGATGTCCATAACATCAGGACCGGTGAAGATTTTTTCACCGTGGATGCCGAAATCCAGAACGAAGACAGCGAGGACATCATCAGGATTTCCCAGCCGAAAGAAGCCAAGAAAATCATTAAAAAAAACGACAAAAGCTATGACCGGATGGCCGACCATATCGGCTACCTGCCCAGCGTGATGATTTCCCCTTACGATTCCAACCTTATTTCAGATTCCGGGGAAAGCCGCAGGAAATTCCTGGACTCGATGATTTCCCAGACCGATTCCGAATACCTTTTTAACCTGATCCAGTACCAGAAAACCGTTCAGCAGCGGAATGCCCTGTTGAAATATTTCATTAAAAACAGGCTCTGGGACAAAGATTCCCTGGAAATCTACGATGATCCCATCATCCGCTTCGGAACCCGTATCTTTCTTAAGCGCCGGGAATTCGTCGAAAAGCTCAACCCGATTGTACAGAGTTTCTACCACATTATTTCCGGAGGCAGGGAAAAAGTTTCCGTCCTTTACGAATCCCACCTCCTGGAGGGCTTTGATGCTGAGAGGCCGGAGAAAAAATTCAGTGAACTCCTTCAGGAAAATATCGAAAAAGACCGCCTGCTGACCTATACCTCCAAAGGCATTCACAAAGATGATCTGCTTTTTGAAATGGATTCGGTACTGATCAAGAAAATCGGTTCCCAGGGACAGCAGAAATCATTTCTGATTTCACTGAAACTGGCCCAGATGAGCCTCATCAGGGATCTGACCCATAAAACGCCAATCCTTTTACTGGATGATATCTTCGATAAGCTTGACGATGACCGGGTTTCCCAGCTGATCGAACTCGTCAACCGCGAAAACTTCGGCCAGATCTTCATTACCGATACCCACCGGGAACGGACGGAAAATGTAGTAAAGAAAATCAATGAGGAAAGCATTATCTTTGATATCTGACAGCTTATGAAGAAAAATAAAAAACGGGAGTTCCAGTCTTCCGACCTTGTAAAGTCCTTTGCGCGGATCCATGGCTTCGAGCACAAGCTGCTGGCATTTGAAATCAAGGATTTCCTGGAAGACTATCTCGATGAAGGCCTCTTTCATGAAATCAGAAGTGTCAACATTGACAACGGGTGTGTGGTCATCTCCATACAGTCTCCCTTGCTGAAGCACGATTTCCAGATGCGGAAGAGCTTCTATCTGAAAAAATTCCAGGCTCAGTTCGGGGAAGAGCGGCTGCGGGATATTAAAATTACCTAAAATCCCGCTGGACTTTTTTAATGCAAAATTTTACATTTCTAGGTGCATAGATAAAGGAAGCAGAGGATCAGCAGGCTGATCTGATGAAGCGCACGGTAACTGTGTGCAAAATAGTCTCCCGCAGATCTTGGTGATTACGCAGATAACAATCCGAAAAAATCTGCTCCATCTGCTGATCTGCGAGAGCCTGCCCGAGAGTGTATCGGCAAAATAAAACGTCCGCTTCGCGCAGCAGATTTTATCTGCCTTTGCTTCCTTGAAATAAAGCGTCCAGCAACTTCATCTTTGCGTTTA
>JAKOOI010000011.1 GCA_022701475.1 Weeksellaceae bacterium | reverse complement strand
TGTTAACTTTTTATTTTTCCACCATTTCGGCAAAAGTTGATATGTTCCCAGTGATCAGGAAATACACACTTTAATATATTTACAAGGAAAAAATGAAGATTTTACACAAACAGCCGAAGAGAATTGCCCTGTCCGTTCTTTTTTTCATGGGTTCGCTTGCTTATGCACAGATTGGCATCAATACTGAGAATCCGCAGTCCGTATTTCACATCGACGGTGCCAAAGACAATCCGGCAACAGGAGTTCCTACTGCCGCACAGCAAATCAATGATGTTGTGGTGACTTCTTCCGGTAGAGTAGGGATCGGTACCAATAACCCGACCGGGGCATTGGAGGTACAGAGTGTAACGGGAGGTTTTGTGCCGCCGCGGATGACCACTGCCCAGCGAAATGCCATCTCCGCGCCTGCAACCGGAACTATGGTGTATGATACTACCCTGAGCCAGTTCTATTACTACTCCGGCGTACAATGGGAGTCCCTGGTTCCTGTAGCAGCAAGTGCCCGGATCTTCCAGATCGTCCGTAAAAATACCAACCAGACCATTCCTCCTGCCGATACTTCAGGTGACATTACCTTTGATACCACTTCAGGGCAGGGAACAGGAGTAACCGTAAGCGGATCAAGCATTACGCTGCCTGCCGGAAAAACATTTCTGGTAACCGGCTACCTGGCAATAGCTTCTGCTTCAGGCAGCACCCAAAGCTGGGCAAGATACGAAATTGTGGATGCCGCACTCAATAATTCTTCTATCTGTACTGTAGCATCAAGAGGGTATAGCGAGCCTTCAACGGAAGTTAACAATGATTCTTCCGGAGGTCCTGCGCTGTGCGTAATCAGTACAGGGACATCTGCAAAAAATATCAAGCTCCGTATTACTGCTAAAAGGAATGATGCCAATGTAGTAACCACTTCTATTGCGGATCCCTACGCCGAAACGGCCGTATTGATTCAGGAATTATAATCCTGTCGTATCCCCAGAAAGATTGCCTGCAACTGCATATCATACAAGCGGTTCTGCAGGCTGTCCGGAATAAAGCATCCTCAGCGGTGCTTTTCTTTTTAAATAATGGTTTCCTGTTCCAAACATTGCCTAAAAATCGTATTTTTGTTTAAACTATCAGAATTTATGGAATTTTTAGACCGATACCAGCAGATTGTTGGGGATGCTATCACGAGATATACCTTTAAGGACAAGCCGGCAGAACTGTACGAGCCGATGAACTATATTATTTCCCACGGCGGAAAACGTCTTCGTCCGATCATGGTGCTGATGGCCTGCGATCTTTTCGGCGGCGATCTTAAACAGGCCATCAAACCGGCCCTGGCTATCGAGTTTTTCCATAATTTCACCCTGATCCATGACGATATCATGGATGAGGCGCCGCTGAGAAGAAATAAGCCGACCATCCATACCCTGCACGGCATCAACGTAGGCATCCTTTCCGGGGACGGGCTGATGCTGAAGGCCTACAAGTTTTTTGAGGATCTGGAACCTGAAATTTTCAAAGCCTGCATCAGGATCTTTACCCATACCGGCCTGCTGCTGTGCGAAGGCCAGCAATATGATATCAATTTCGAAACCCAGGAAGATGTTACCTTTGATGACTATATCAGGATGATTACCTATAAGACAGGCGTTCTCAGCGCTTCTTCATTTGAGATCGGGGCGATGATTGCCAAGGCAGATTTTAAGGATGCCAAAGCCATCTTCAACTTCGGGAAGCATATCGGGATCGCTTTCCAGATCATGGATGATTACCTGGATGTCTTCGGGGACCAGGCACAGTTCGGTAAAAAACACGCCGGCGATATCTATGAGAATAAGAAAACCGTTCTTTACCTGATGGCCCGCGAGCATGCCACCGAAGAAGAAAGAAAGGAACTGGATTACTGGTATTCCAAAAAAACCGATAACATCGATAAAGTGTACGGTGTTGAAAAGATATTCAGGAGGACAAAAGTGGATGAAAAAGCATTGAGGCTGATTGAAAAGCATAACGAGATCGGGCAAAGCTACCTTCAGAAAATCGATATCCCGGATGAAAAGAAAAAGCCGTTTGCAGAACTGGCGAATTATCTGCTGCGAAGAGAAAGCTAAGCTATGATTGTTGGTCATTATGTCATCCGCACGTACCGGAAATTTAAAAACCAAGGAATCGGTACCCGTTTTGTTATCGTGGGCATCCCTCTGGTGCCCATCCAGAGTTATTATATTTTCAAGGATACCAACAGATCGATTGAAGTGGACCTGTACTGGAAGCAGGCTGTAAAAATATACGTCATCATGGCTTCGGTATTCTATCTCTTTATCAAGTATGTCACAGGGCAGCACTATGATGAAATGAGTTTCGAAAACCTGTTCCTGACCGTGTTGGGAATCAATGTTCTGGTATATTTTCTTTTTGATCCGTATACACTGAAAGACAGGAAGATCCGGGAGCTTCTAAGCAGATCGGTCTACATCAATGCGCTGCCTGAGTTTTTGGGACAGACCGCAGCCTTTGATGTTCAGAAAGGTTTTATCAGCGCCTTTCAGAGCCGGTTCGGCATATCATGGAAAGAGCTGCTGAAAAACAACACCTATCAGGATGAGCATCTGCCTTATCTGTTCCCGATTGTGGTGTACGAACTTTATCTGTATAAGAATGACAAGACGAGGAAATTTTTTAATGAAATATTCCGCAGGTATAAAGAAATCGAACAGCTGTAGGAAATAGTTAATCCTGAAATTTGAAAATGAATAAAGCATAAATCATTGATTTTCAAATTGACCCATTTTCAGGTTTTCAAATTAATAAGATGAAATTCAGGACAGAAGTTGATATAAAAGAATCGGGGCGGAAGATTCAGGTTGAGGATAAAATATTCTCAATCGGTTCCTGCTTTGCCTCAGAAATATCAGACCTGTTACGGTTGGGGCAACTGCAGACCGC
>JAKOOI010000005.1 GCA_022701475.1 Weeksellaceae bacterium | reverse complement strand
AAAGTTCTTTGCGAAGTTTACCGTTCACAAAAGTAATCCAGTCGAAATTCTCTTCTCCCAAGTGAAGCTGGTCCAGCTGCTCTTTGGTAATGTTATGGTTTTCTTTAGGGAAAAAACTGTAGGCTTTTTCAGTAATTTCCTTCAGGTTGGTGTATCTGTATTCTTCGTCTTTTTTGGTAGGAAAACCGGCACTTTCAAATCTTTGAAGTGCTGCTTTGCGGTCATCGTCAAGAAATCGGTGACGAAGGCTTTCCAGAAAAGCAGGATGGTTCTCTGTAATCTGTTCTTGTAATGCCATTACTGGTATATCTTTGGTTTGCACCATTTTTTTCTTTTTATTAGGCTGAAATTACGGTCATTCCACAGAATGAAAATATGTCAGGTACAGAGATTCGACTCAGTATTTCTTACGCTGTACCCTGATCCTGGATTAATTCAATAACCAGTCGTATCCTTTCTCTTCAAGTTCCAGCGCAAGGGATTTGTCGCCGGTTTTGATGATTTTTCCGTTGGCCAGAACGTGAACGAAATCAGGCTGGATATAATTCAGCAGTCTCTGGTAATGGGTAATCAGAAGTACAGCATTCCCTTCATTCTTAAATGCATTGACGCCATCTGAAACAATTCTTAAGGCATCGATATCCAGGCCGGAATCGGTTTCGTCAAGGATGGCCAGTTTCGGATTAAGCATCATCATCTGGAAGATTTCATTTCTTTTTTTCTCCCCTCCGGAAAACCCTTCGTTCAGTGATCTGGAAAGAAAATCTTTCTTGATCCCCAGTTTTTCGGACTTCTCCCGGATCAGGGCCAGCATTTCTTTCGCAGGCATATCTTCCAGTCCGTTGGCTTTCCTGTTTTCATTCAGGGCGGCCTTGATAAAGTTGGTTACCGAAACGCCCGGTATTTCCACCGGATACTGGAAGGAGAGGAATACGCCTTTATGGGCTCTCTCTTCCGGAGCATCCTCAATAATGTTTTCGCCGTCGAATATGATTTCCCCTTCGGTCACTTCATAATCCTCTTTTCCTGCGATAACAGAAGAAAGGGTAGATTTTCCCGCTCCGTTCGGTCCCATGATCGCATGAACTTCACCCGGCTTTATTTCAAGGTTAATTCCTTTTAAGATTTGTGCGCCGTCTTCAATCCTGGCGTGCAAGTTTTTTATCTCTAACATATATTCAAATTTATCGCAAGGCTAGACTCAACCGGTTCTTTTATAATTCTAAACCATTGATTATAAAAGCGCTATCCTGCAAATGAAATACTAATTTTATTTTATAAACATTAAAAATCAAATTCTTCAAAAAATAAGAATATAACTTAATCCTTAACGTTTAATTACTATCCCACAGAACCCTCCAGTGAAATTTCCAATAGTTTCTGGGCTTCAATGGCGAACTCCATCGGTAATTTATTCAGGACTTCCTTACTGAATCCGTTTACGATCAGGGCGATGGCTCTTTCCGTATCGATTCCTCGCTGGTTGCAGTAGAAAATCTGGTCTTCCCCGATTTTTGACGTCGTGGCCTCGTGCTCCAGCTGTGCCGTAGGATCTTTGATCTCAATATACGGGAAGGTATGGGCCCCGCATTCATTGCCCATCAGCAAAGAGTCGCATTGGGAGAAATTTCTAGCTCCTTTTGCAGACGGCATTACTTTTACAAGGCCTCTGTAGGAGTTTTGTGATTTTCCTGCAGAAATTCCTTTGGAAATGATGGTGGATTTTGTATTTCTTCCGATGTGGATCATCTTGGTTCCGGTATCGGCATACTGATGGTTATTGGTTACGGCAATGGAGTAGAACTCACCGATGGAACCGTCCCCTTTCAGGATGCAGGAAGGATATTTCCAGGTAACGGCAGAGCCGGTTTCCACCTGGGTCCAGGAAATTTTGGCTTTCCTTTCGCAAAGTCCTCTTTTCGTTACGAAATTGAAGACCCCGCCTTTTCCTTCTTCATTCCCCGGATACCAGTTCTGAACGGTTGAATATTTAATTTCCGCGTTGTCAAGAGCAATAAGCTCCACTACTGCTGCGTGCAGTTGGTTCTCATCCCTGGACGGTGCTGTACAGCCTTCCAGATAGGAGACGTAGCTTCCCTCATCGGCAATCACCAATGTTCTCTCAAACTGTCCGGTTCCGGCCTGGTTGATCCTGAAATAGGTAGAAAGTTCCATCGGGCATCTTACGCCTTTCGGGATATAGCAGAAGCTTCCGTCTGAAAATACGGCAGAATTCAGTGCGGCATAGAAATTATCGCCTCTCGGAACTACCTTACCCAGGTATTTTCTTACCAGATCCGGATGGTTTTTGATCGCTTCGGAAATGGAGCAGAAAATAATCCCTTTTTCAGCAAGCGTATCCTGGAACGTAGTCTTCACGGAAACCGAGTCCATCACGATGTCTACGGCAACTCCGGAAAGCCTTTTCTGTTCCTCAATATTGATTCCCAGCTTGGCAAAGGTAGCCAGCAGCTCAGGATCCACCTCATCTAGGCTTTCCAGCTCCGGCTTTACTTTCGGGGCTGCATAATAACGGATCGCCTGGAAATCGGGCTTTTCATATTTGATATTGGCCCAGTCCGGTTCCGCCATTTTCAGCCAGATTTTGAATGATTCCAGACGCCATTCCGTCATCCATTCAGGCTCTTCCTTTTTTGCGGAAATAGCCCGGATGATGTCTTCGTTCAATCCGATGGGAAAATCTTCGTAATCGATTTTTGTCTCCCAGCCGAATTCGTATTTTTTATTTTCCAAATCGACTCTCAGGTCGTCTTCAGTATATTTATTCATTATTATTTTTTAGATTTCAGATATCGGATTGCCGATTCAGATTGCTGCCGATACTTGGTATCCAACGTCTTATTATAACGAAAAGCTTTCTCCGCAGCCGCAGGTTCTGGATGCGTTGGGATTGTTGAATACAAACCCTTTTCCGTTTAAGCCTCCTGAATATTCAAGAGTAGTTCCTGCCAGGTAAAGGATTGATTTTTTGTCAATGATGATTTTGATGTTATTATCCTCAAATACCTGGTCATTATCTGCTTTCTGGTTGTCAAATTTTAAAACATATTCTAAACCGGAACACCCTCCGCTCTTTACTCCAACCCGTATATAATCTTCAACAGGATTGAAGCCTTCTTCTGTCATCAGCTGAACAGCTTTCGACTTTGCATGGTCTGATACTTTTATCATTGTATTTATTTAGAATGATTTAATAGGGCAAAAATACGAACAATAATCAGGATATAAAAATCAGCGATTTTATTTTATCGATTTTTATTATTGATACCCCTGAATTGAGAATCTTCTTCTCCTGATCCGGATAAAACGGCTGATATATCTTAATGAACCGGTCTTAACG
>JAKOOI010000594.1 GCA_022701475.1 Weeksellaceae bacterium | reverse complement strand
GTCAGGCCATTGAGTTTTATTTCATATACCGTGGCCAGCTGCATTCCCAGTTTTCCTTTCGGCATTCCCTGCCGTTGGAACCATTCCAGATAACTTACCGGAAGGTCAGCCAGCACCGTTCCCTGATATTTTCCAAATGGCATCTTTACCATACATATTTCCTTTAGGATTTCAGGATTTATTCCTTCTGTCATATTCCAGTTGATCTTATTATTAAACTATTAAATCCACTTTCGTTTCCAATCCTTTGTTTTTATCGGGAATTTCCAGCTCCGGAGTGTCGTCATCTGAAAATTCGTCCCTGTAAACCTGGATCAGAAGTAAAGTCAGTGAAACCATAATCGGTCCGAAAATAAGGCCCATAAATCCGAAAAGGTTCATTCCCATAATAATTCCGAAAACGGTATTCAAAGGATGGATGTCTTCCAGTTTTTTAAGCAGTGTAAAACGCAGTAAGTTATCCGTAAGCCCAACTACGATTACACAGTAAGCAGCCAATCCCAATCCGGCTCCTGTATTTCCCTCTGCAATCATAAAGATACAGATAGGACCATAGATAATGGCAGCTCCAACGACAGGTATCATGGAAGTAGCGGCAGTTAAGGCAAATAACAATATAGGGCTGGGTGCCCCGAAAATAAAATACCCTACCAGGGCTACGATTCCCTGCCCTAGAGCCACTACCGGGATCCCGATGGCATTCGCCATGGTAAGCTTTCTCATTTTTTCGCCGATCAGAGAGACATTGGAACGCTTCAGCGGGGCAGACGAAGCGAGGATCCTTTCAAAAAACCTCGGTTTCTCCAGCATAAAATACAGGATAAAATACATAGAAGCAATCACGGTAAGGGTATTGACCGTGCCGCTCAGCGCGCGTGTAGAAAACTGCCCTACCGTACCTTTCAGCTTATCCATATTCTCTTTACTCAGGATATCAAATTTAAACTTCGAATAGATGTAGGTATGTATTTTTTCCAGGAACACATTGAATTTGCTCATATAGGCCTGTGCATTCCCCATTTTCTCAATCAGCAGGTCGCCGATGAAATAGACAGGAAGAACAATGATGATGATACTGGCAAGCATCAGAACAAGAGCTGCAGCCCATGGCTTCCACTTTTTCTCTTCCTGAAGGTAGAAATTATACTTCCGGCAGACCACGTAAATTGTGATGGCTCCCAATACCGAAGGGATAAAAAGCGCGAGGTTAAAGCAGATAAGCCCAACCATTACCAAAATAATAGCCAGTAATGCTACCTGCTTTATTTTTACACTGCTGATTTGTTCTTCCTTATTCATTATTTTTTATAGATTATTTGTCTTGGCTTACCGAGGAATGCGCAATACAGGGAATACATAACCACCATAATGAATGGTGCCGTAGCAATAATCCCAATCCCGCACAGTATAACCCCTGCAACAGAAATTATAAATCCCAAAATGGTCGCTCCTAAAAACGTGCCGTAATTTTCCTTGGCAATGGCAAATGTCTTGCTGAGTGCCTCTGTGGCGGAAGCGTTTTCAAATAACAAAATGGGATACCCGAGCATCAGCAGCGGATAAACGAAAAATACGGGAATAACACAGAAAAAAGCGGCAATGGAAGAGATGATTCCTGAAAGCACACTATAAATTAAGATATTTACAAAATTCTGGCGGTAGCCTACAAACAGGTCTGAAAATTCTATAGGTGTTTTGGTGTTGTACTTATTTACCATATAGATCAGTCCTACATACAAGGGAGCAAGGAACAGCCCCAGCAACCACGATAAAGAAAGGTAAAGCGTAAACCCCGGGGCTCTCCAGATGCTGTATCCTGATAAGTTGTTGCCATAGCTTCTCATATCTTCCGCCATTTCTGCAGAATTGAATCCGCTCAGCATCTGTATGAGGAAACCTCCGAGGATGTAAACAATCATGGCTATGATAGCATAAGGAAAAACGCCTTTGTACATTTCAAAAGCATGCGAAATAACGGATCCTGTGTTTCTCTCCGGAACAGAACCCTGCTGGTCAAATTCATTAAATTCTGACATGGTGTAAATTTTTTTAATGTTGTTTTCTCAAATTTACTTTTTTTATAAGAAACAACCACCACGCCCATGAAAATTTAATTTTTCTCTGAAAAGATCGTTTTATACAGGGAATAAATCATGGCATTCCAGAACGGAAAAGTGAAAAGACCTCCGATGAAGAAAACGGCAAACCCAATGTATCTGAAAATCACGGCAACCAGTACACAAACCAGTATTTCCAGGAAATACATCTTCATTGCTTTGAAATTCAGCGAGATGGATTCAAATATGGTTTTGTTCATAAAGAACATCATCGGCGCTACGAAAATGGTGAGGCCCACCCATACCAGAGGAAGAATGACAAGCCTGAAAGTGAACAGATAAATGACCATCCAGAAAAGATAATACGAGGTATATCTAAAAAAGTTCAGTCCGTTATATCCTGCAAAAAGATCACCGATTTCCGGTTTCTCATTCAGATCAATTTTCCTGAAAATCTTAAATAGTCCCAGGTTCAGCGGATAGAGAAATACCAGCGTTCCCAGAAACGCCAGGTTGAAATATTGTGAATTCTCTGATTTCCCAAGCTCCGCTGCCTTGGCCAGATATGCTTCCGTACCTTGCCGGAAAGCATCTATAAGCTCCTGCTGCTGATCCCAGATCCCGTACCGGGTGGCAAAGAAAAAGAAAGCGGTAAAAAAAATGGCAAAGTAAATGACCGAAAACATCAGCTGGTATACCAGTGTTTTATTCCAGTAAAAAAATGCCTGCTTCAAAAGCAGATCGAGTCCCGGTTTCTGCGGATATCTGTTTTCCATTAAAAAATTTTGTGCAAAAGTAATCATCAATAATTACTTTTGCGGAATGTTTTCAGTGAATCAGCAAAAATTTGTGGAAATGGACCGGCTTTCCCT
>JAKOOI010000551.1 GCA_022701475.1 Weeksellaceae bacterium | reverse complement strand
CGGAATGGTGAAGGCTGCCAGTACGGCGGCAATCGTGGCATGTACGCCCGACAGCAGGAAACAGGTCCATACCCCGCCGATTCCCAGTACGGCATAAAACAAAACCGAGCGTACGCCCAGCTTGTTTCCGGCATACATCACAGCAAGCAGGGAAAGACCGGTCAGCAGATAGGTCAGCTCGATCTGGGAGGTATAGAAAAAGGCAATCACAAGCACCGCTCCGAGGTCATCCACAATGGCCAGCGCCGTAAGGAATACCTTCAGGGCCATCGGGATTTTCTTTCCCAATAAGAAGAGCACGCCTAAGGCAAAGGCAATATCGGTAGCCATCGGGATTCCCCAGCCATGTTGTGCTTCCCCGGACGGATTGAAGATGAGGTAGATGACCGCCGGCATCAGCATCCCGCCGATGGCCGCCACAATAGGAAGCAGCGCTTTCCGGGGCTGTGACAGCTCGCCGCCGACAATTTCACGCTTCAGTTCCAGTCCGACAACAAAGAAAAAAACAGACATCAGGCCGTCATTGATCCAGTGGTGGACGGAATACTCAAAGTACATTTCCCCGTTCCACCGGAATCCGAAAGTCTGTTCCAGGAAAGCGTGATAAGCGTGGGATAGCGGCGTGTTGGCCAGCACCAGTGCCATCAGTACACTGATCCCAAGAAGCAAGCCTCCCGATTTTTCCTGTCGGATGAACCGCTGAACCGGCTGTACAATCTTATCAATGGGTTTAGGAGGGTAGTTGTTGGTCATCATATCCTTTTTCGTAAAGACCAAATGTACGGAATCCCTGCAGGACGTACGGCAGGATCCCCGGAAATTTTTCCGCCGGGCATTGCAGGATCCTTTCTGCAGTAAGGGATAAAGGAGGTATTCTTTTTTGTTTTGGAGGAATATTTTCCGCCCGGTTCCGGAATAAACATTACCGGATGAAGATGCCTGATTTTTACCAGCTGCTTAAGCCGTTTTCCAGGGCTTTGTTGTAATTTTCCTCATTAAAACGGTAGAGATCCGGTGATTTATGGGCGCCTCCGCGCCGCTGTTCATCCAGTTTTTCAAGGATGCCCAGGTTTTTTATCCGGCGGTAAAAATTCCCTCTGTTCAGTTCTTTTCCCAGGATGGCCTCATATAGCTTCTGCAGTTCGGATAAGGTAAACTTTTCCGGCAGCAGGTTATAGCCGATCGGTTTATAGGAAAGGGTTTCCCTCAGGGTCTGCAATGCCTTTTCAATCATTTCACGGTGGTCCATGGCCAGTTCAATATCCGGCAGTTTGCTCAAATAGATCCACTCGCAGGCCTCACTCAATTCATCGGTAACGAGATGGAAACGTTCGGGATTGTACAGCGCATAATAGCCTACGGACACGAACCGCTGCTTGTGGAAGAGCGTTTCATCGAAGTCCTCAAAATAGAATTCACTCCGGTTCTTTTTACCGAAAACCCCGAACTCCTGGAGATAAACATCGGCAATAACGCCCGCACGGTCTTTCAGGATCCTGATAACCGCTTCATCGAGATCTTCATCCTTCCGCACATAGCCTCCCGGCAGGAACCACATTTTCCGGTAGTTCATCTTTACCAGAAGAACCTTCAGCTCATTCTGGTCAAAACCGAAAATAACGGGGTCTGCAGAAAGGTGGGGCAGGAAGACTTCTTTTGCTTCAGCCGATTTATTGAGTAACTGTTGTTTTGAATCCATTTCAGAAAGAGAAAATCTTACGTACACAAATTTAATGATAAAATTTTCAACGGTGCCCAAAAAAGGATCTTTGGAGGGCTTTTCGGGAGAATCCTGTACTGATTTTTATCATTGTTTCAATAAGAATCAATGAGTTTCAGTGGTGTTCACTAAAAATATAGTGCTGATTTTCATTCATTTATAACATTTATTAAGTTTTATTAACACTTTGTTTGGTAATTCAGGCAAAAGAATGTAGTATTGTATTGCTTCGTAATGAAGCAATGAAAAGCTGTACATTCCTGAATAAAATTATTTCTGAAAACGTTCTTCCCGGTAACAGGAGGAACGGGCTGGCAATGAGCCGGTAACCTCTGATCGCATACGTCAGGGCAGACACCACTGCCGGGCAACGGCGATATATTATAATGCTGATGGCAAGCCGGCGGTGACGATCCGTTCCGGTACTGAAAAAACAAAGCCTCATCCCGATTTTTTGGATGCCGGATCTGTTGTGCCTTAAGGTGCTGAGCAAAAAAATAAGAACTGACAACAATACGATACACTAGAATATAACGAAACTACTACTGACTGTACGATGAGAAAACTAACTTTACACATTTCAGCACTGGGACTGGTGATGGCCTTTGCTGCCGTTTCGGGCCAGGAAAAAACAGACAGCCTCGCCGTAAAAAGCGCGGTGAATGCTGCTGCCAAAAACGAAGAAGGCGTAAAAACCGTAGCCACTTCCTCAAAGGAAGACAACAACCGGAACGTGATGCTGAATGCCGCCAACAACACCAGCCCGAGAGACGTGAACATCGGGCTGCCGTCTACCGTGGGCGGGATTACCATCCTTGAAAACGATCTGCCTGCCGTTTACTTCTTCTGGCCGGAACTGCCTAATAAGACCTGGAGACAGAGTGTAGGCCTGGAAAAGACCGGCCTGCTGAAAATGGACCAGCTGGCCAACACGATGGGCGACCTCGGCTTTGCCGTGAATTCCTATTCCCAGACCGGAACCAAAGATTTTAAGCTGAAAGGAAAGCTCACCACCAGTACTTTCGGCTGGCTGCAGGGCGACGTGAATGCGTCAGGGCCGGTTTCAAAGAATGGCTGGACCTACACTGTGGGTGCCTTTGCCAATTTCGATCCGAGCACATACAAACTGGGATTTGCCAGGAATGCGGATGAAACCAAGATCTTCCGCGCCGGCATCACCAAGTATTTTAACAACGATAAAGGGAAAATCTCAGTGTTATACAAATACGCAGATTCCTACAGCATTACCAATTATGCCGTATTCCAGTATGGACCGGAAGGCAGGGTGACCGAGCTCGACAATTTCAAAATCGGCAGAGATTCCTATGTGGCAAGAGACGGGCAGATGAAAGTTAAAGATATCCTGACCGGGCAGTTCTACCGGGCCTCGATGAGCGGCGAAGACAACAGGTCGGTATCCCATAATATCGATGTGGTAGGGAATTACCTGCTGGACAGTGGCTGGAACTTCAGGTTCTCCGGAAGAGGGCATTTTGCCAAAGTGAAAATGGCCAACATGATTCCTTTAAGTATTTTCAACGCCAATCCGTCTGCGGGGTATAAGCTGGCCTCCGACGGTCAGCCATATTCCGGGCCGGTAGGGACCATCCTGGCTATGCATACGCCGGAAACACCGGTTACCAATATCGCCGGCCGCCTCTCCCTGGACAGGCAGCTCGGAAACCATCACGTAACGTTCGGCGTACTGGAGCAATACTATCACATCGACAAGTTCACCTCCAACCGCTCTTTTTTCTTCCAGACCATTGAACCGCAGCCGCAGCGCCTGACCGCTACCAACACCGATGCCGACGGGTTCTACAACTACAATGCCGGTGCGGAATACCACAGCGGAACGGAAAACAAGCTCTCCGTATACGGAACGGACGAATGGAAGGTCACCGATAACTTTAACCTGAGCTACGGGCTGCATCTGAGAAACCACATCCTCGACGGTGAATATTCCCTCACGCCCAGGACCATCGGTTTCAGCTTTACGGATCCGGAACAGTTTACCCCGATCCGCCAGAATTTCTTCCAGATCGCAGGAAGCCTGAATGCAACATACAACGTAACCAAAAACTTCGGGATTTTAGCCAACTTCCTGTACACCGAAGAAAACAGGAGGCTGGAAAGTTATTCCCAGGCCTTCGAACCGAATACCAATAAAATCAAAAGCCCGCTGGGTGCCATCGGGGTTTTCTGGAATACCGACTGGATCCAGCTGATTTCACAGGCCACTTACCTTAAGAAGAACAACAACCTGAACCGGTACAACCTGGTTAATCCGGCCAACAGCGCGGAAGCACAGACCACCACGGTGTATTACGATATCCAGACGTTGGGCTGGACCACCGATTTCGTGGTAAAACCCTTCAAAGGATTCAGCCTGCATTACCTGGTGACCTTCCAGAATCCTGTCTATAAGAAATTCAATTTCAATGCTTTCGGGAAAGACTATGATTACAATGACAACAACGTGCTGGGCGTGGCCAAGGTACTGATGGAAATAGACCCGAGCTATACGGTGGACAAATGGAGGTTCTGGGCCAGCTTCAGGTATTTCTCAAAGCAGTATGCCAACCTTACCAATGCGCTCTACTTCGCACCGAGATGGGAAACTTTCGGCGGGGTAAGTTATACGGTGAACAAAAACATCAGCGTCGGCGCTACCGTAATTAACTTCCTGAACCAGAGAGGAGCCAGCGGAACCATCAACGGTGCCGAACTCATCACCGATGCCAGCCCGTACTATGGAAAACTCCTGACCGGAACCTATATCATGCCGCTGACCGGACAATTCTCTGTAAGCTTTAATTTCTAAAATATAAAAAATGAAAAGAACGGTTTTCAATACAGCTGCCTTATTTTTAGGAATAACAGCATTTTCACAGAACATTCAGACAGTAAATAATCCCAAAGGCCCGGTTTTGGGCTACTCCGCAGATTCAGGCGTAAAGATCCTGACCGTAGGCGGCCATAAATTCAAAGATCTGAACAAAAACGGAAAGCTCGACCGGTATGAAGACTGGAGGCTGCCGGTGGATGAAAGAGCCCAGGATTTAGCTTCAAAAATGAGTATTGAGCAGATTGCAGGCCTGATGCTCTACAGCGGCCATCAGTCGGTTCCCGCACCGGCAGACGGCATCCGGGCCGGAAAATACAATTGCCTGTTCTATAAGGAAAGCGGTGCAAAAGCTTCTGATCTCACGGATCAGCAGAAGAAATTCCTGAAAGAAGATAACCTTCGCCACGTTCTGGTGACCACCGTGGAATCCCCGGCCATTGCCGCCCAGTGGAGCAACAACATCCAGGCTTATATCGAAGGGCTGGGACTGGGAATTCCTGCCAACAACAGTACGGATCCGAGGCACTCTGCCACGGTAACCGCAGAATTCAATGAAGGAGCGGGCGGACAGATCTCTCTCTGGCCGGACGGCCTCGCCATGGGGGCCACCTTCGATCCGGAGCTGGTGAAAAAATTCGGGAATATCGCAGCGCAGGAATACAGGGCGTTGGGGATTTCAACCGCTCTTTCGCCGCAGATCGACCTGGGAACGGAACCCCGCTGGTACAGGATTGCCTATGTTTTCTCCGAAAGTCCTGAACTGACGGCTGATCTGGGAAGAGGATATATCGATGGTTTCCAGACCACCCCCGGAAGCAAAAACGGCTGGGGAAACAAAAGCGTAAACGCCATGGTAAAACACTGGCCGGGAGGCGGGCCTGAAGAAGGCGGCCGGGACGGGCATTGGGCTATGGGGAAATTCGCGGTGTATCCGGGAAACAACTTCGCCAACCATGTGAAACCTTTTACGGAAGGCGCCTTTAAGCTCAGTGGTGGAACGAAAGAAGCTGCCGCGGTGATGCCGTATTATACCATCAGTTTCAATCAGGACACGAAAAACGGCGAAAACGTAGGGAATGGTTACAGCAAATATTTAATCACCGATCTACTCCGCGGAACATACAAATATGACGGTGTAGTCTGCACCGACTGGCTGATTACCGCAGACGAACCCAAAACACCGGGCGGATTTGCCGGAAAACCCTGGGGTGCCGAAAAACTGTCCATTGCGGAGCGGCATTACAAGGTCCTGGAAGCAGGTGTCGACCAGTTCGGCGGGAACAACGATAAAGGACCCGTTCTGGAAGCCTATCAGATGGGCGTGAAAGAACACGGGGAAAAAGCCTACCGCACCAAATTTGAACAGTCTGCCGTCCGTCTGCTCAGGAACTTCTTCAGGACAGGATTGTTTGAAAATCCGTATGTCAATGTTGAGGAAACCCGGAAAATCGTGGGAAATCCGGAATTTATGAAATCCGGTTACGAAGCCCAGGTGAAATCCATCGTCATGCTGAAAAACAAAGCCAACGTTCTTCCGGTGAGGGAACGGAAAACAGTGTATATCCCGAAGCGGTATGCTCCGGCCACGTTCAACTGGTGGGGAATTTACACGGCGCCGTCCCTGGAATATCCTGTGGACATCGAAAAAATCAAAAAACAGTATAACGTGACCGAAGACCCTTCAAAGGCAGATTTTGCATTGGTTTTTGTGAAAAGCCCGCACAGTGAGGAAGGCGGTTACAGCGACACCGATGCCGCAGAAGGCGGAAACGGCTACCTCCCGATTTCCCTTCAGTACAGGACCTACACCGCCACGGAAGCCCGTGAAAAAAGCATCGCGGCAGGAGATCCCGTGGTGGCACCCAACGTGCACGACAGAACCTATAAAAACAAAACATCAACGGCTGCCAATTTCACGGATCTGCTGACCATTGAAAACACCTATAAAGCGATGAACGGAAAACCGGTGATTGTCTCGGTAACCGCTTCAAAACCGATGGTCTTCAATGAGTTTGAAAGGCATGCCGATGCAATTCTGATCAACTTCAACGTATCCAACCAGGCTGTTGTGGACATCACCACCGGAAAATATGAGCCGTCAGGCCTGCTGCCGCTCCAGATGCCGGCGGACATGGCAACGGTCGAAAAGCAGAAAGAAGATGTGCCT
>JAKOOI010000537.1 GCA_022701475.1 Weeksellaceae bacterium | reverse complement strand
GTATATGCAGCCTAACGAGAGTCTTGTGATTAATGAAGAGGGTCTTGTGCCTTACAATATTCCGGTGTACAGGATCACCAAGAACGATATCCTGAACCTTAATATTGTAACTACTCCGAAAGGTGATGCCGCCCAGTTCTATTCAGCTCTGAATGCTCCGAATAGCGGGGCTCTTCCTGCCGTTGGAGGAGGGGCAGCAGTTGCCGGAGGCGGCGGGAATGTAGCATTCTATTTCGGAGGCTTGAAAGTGGATTCAAAAGGCGACATCAATGTTTTCGGAATAGGATACATAAAGGCTGAAGGAAGAACGATAGAGGAGTTAAGCGAGGAGATCCAGAAAAAAGTAAATGAAAATTTCCAGGAAGGGAAATCTGAAGTAAGGCTCAATACCAACGGAATTACATTTTATGTATTGGGTGATATTGAGACCACCGGGATTACCGGAGAGAAGGTGGTTCATAAAAACACACTTACCATTACTGAGGCATTATCAATCAGCGGAGGTCTCAACAGAACGATAGACAGGAAAAATATTGTCATTCATAGGAAGCTGCCTGAAGGAATTAAAACGGCAAGAATCGATCTTACCCGTGAAGATGTAATGAATTCTCCCTATTATTATGTCCAGAATGGAGATGAAATTTACCTGAATACAAGAGCTAAAAGCTTAAATGGTCTCGGCAAGGATCCTATTCAGACGTTAACAACCGGAGTATCTGTCATTACAACGGCTTTATCAATTTATCTACTTCTTAAAAACCTTTAATATCAATGATTCCAGGAAAAGATACTACGGCAGAGAAAACGGATGCCCAGAAAGAAAAGCATGGATCTTTTGCGCTCTTTGATATTGAGCATTTTTTAAGAAGGATAATAAGAAACTGGTATTGGTTTGCTTTGATGTTTTTTATAGGATACGGCATATCATGGACATACAGTAAGTACTATGCGCAGAATATTTATGCTTCCAATTTATCATTAAGCATATCCAATAATACTTCAAGCTATTTCACTCCAAGCCAGTCCATTAACTTTATCTGGGGACAGGGAGGAAATCAGGATGGAGTATATCTTAAAAAGATGCTTCTTTCAAGAACCCATAATGAGTTCCTGGTAAAAGAGATGAATCTTTTTATCAACTACTCAACAAAAGGCGTTATAAAATCCACCTATCTGGATAAGGATGATTCCCCGGTTATTTTCGAGGTGGATAAAAAGCATCCGCAACAGATGAACTATCCCGTTACCCTAGTGGCTAAGGGGAAAAATACGTATGAAGTTGTTTTGCCTGAAGATGGTCAGTCTACAGGTTTGTACAGTTATGATTCTGAAAGTTTTGTATCCATAAATCCTTTCGAAAGACCTGCCAATAAAATAATCAGAGTGGGAGAATGGTATACTTCTCCCAACCTCAGGTTCAGGCTGCTGCCCAATCCTGTAATGCCTAAAATGACTCTGGAGAATATTATTGTTCAATTGAGTACCGTTAATGAGTCAGTTAACGGAATTGTTTCTACCATAGGAGTAGATTTTGATAAAGAGATCGGTACCATTATGCTGATTACTAAGACAGGGTATAATCTGAACAGCACCGTTAATTTTCTGAATACATCGGTAAGCCAGCTTCAGAAGAAAAGACTGGCCGATAAAATGACGGTAGATAAGAATACCGATGTTTATCTGCAGCAGAACCTGGAGACCATCCGCAAGAAACTTGATTCCAGTGCGAATGTGCTGAATGACATGAAAACCAATCAGAAGCTTTATGATATCAAAGACAGGGATGAAAAGTCACTGGAAAAGATAAAGGAACTTGAAGCTAAAAAAGCGGATATTGAAAGCAAAATCGCTTCCCTGAATCAGATCAAGCAAAGCATGGAATCCAGGAATTTCGAAAAAATGATCAGCACCAATGCTGCAGGTTTTCAGGACGGGCTTTTCAGTGCATCCGTCTCTGAACTGAAGGGATTGTATGCGAAACGAAGGGAGATGAGCCTTATCTACAGGCCAAACTCAGAGCCGATGAAAGAAATCGACCGGTTGATCGATGAAGCAAAGACAAGTTCAAACGGTGCTTTACGAAATTATTACACCGGCTATTATACCGAAATCAACAAGATCAATCAACAGGTACAGGAGGCCAATGCAGATCTTGAGTCTTATCCGCAGAAAGAAAGAAAATACCTGGATGCCGAAAGAGGGTATAACATGATTGAGGCTACCTACAACAGCCTTCTGGGAAGACAGAATGATACACAGATGAGAATGGCTGCCAACCAGTCTGACATCACTGTAATTGACCCTGCGAAAAACGTAGGTCAACCTCCTATAGGCCCTAATATAAAAGGAACAAAAGCTGCCATTATGGGTGGATTCCTTGTTTTACCCTTATTGTTCATCTTAATAGGGGAAGTGCTGGATAATAAAATCAGGAATATCAAGGAACTCCTTAATGCGACAAAAATTCCATTGCTGGGCGTGATTGGTAATAATACCAACGAAAACATGCTTACGGTACTGGATCAGCCCAAGTCTTCCGTTTCGGAGGCATTCAGGGGAATCCGTGCCAATGTAAGATTCCTCTCCGGAGAAGGCGGGGGCAGCAAGACCATTCTTATCACTTCCTCCATTGGCGGGGAAGGGAAAACCTATATTTCCATAAACCTGGCTTCCGTACTGGGGCTGAGCGATAAGAAAACCATCCTTCTGGGAATGGATCTCAGAAAACCTAAAATTTTCGGGGACTTCCAGATCGACAACCAGTTCGGGATCTCCAATTATCTTACCGGTGAAGTGGAAATGAGCCAGATCATCAATAAAACAAAAATTCCGAATCTTGATGTGGCGACTTCCGGACCTATTCCGCCAAATCCTTCAGAGCTTCTGATGAGCGAGAGAAATATCAAGTTCCTTGAAGATCTTAAAAATCTGTACGACTTCATCATTATCGATTCCCCGCCGGTAGGATTGGTAGCAGATTCGTATGAACTGATGAAATATTCAGATGCCAATATTTATGTGGTGCGTCATGAATACACCGAGAAGTACATGCTGAAAATGATTACCGAAAAATACCATAAAGGCGAAATTGATCATCTGGGTCTTGTCTATAATGATTACAACACGAAACAGGGATATGGTTATGGCTACGGTTATGGCTACGGTTATGGTTACGGCTACGGTTATTTTGATGAAGATAAGAACTACAAAGAACCGCTTCTGATAAGGATAAGGAATAAAGTACAGCAGATATTCAATAAAAAATAATACTTTTAAGCCCTCATTTCATGGGGGCTTATTACTAATGATGATGCCCGATCTATTAAAAAAAGAATAATTTGCCCGGTTTCCCGTTTACTTTATAACAAATTATGTTTTTTTGTTTATTTTTAACTAAGCATTAAGATTATCATTAATATAAAAAAGTTTTATATTTGCAAAAATTAATTTTTAAAATAACCATAAATCCATATTCTTTTATGAATAGAAAATTATTGTTTAGCTTCCTTGCCGCTCTAGGAACTGTGGTAAGTGTTAAAGCTCAAAGAAACGAACTTGGAGTTCGTCTAGGTATGAGTAACCTAGTTGGGGATATAGGGAGGACGAATTATATTTTACAAAAGCCATTGGATTTAAGTAAAGCTTCGGATTGGGGAGTCCCGTTTTACGGCGGTATTTTATACAGATTTAATTTTAATCCCCATCAGACGGTAAGATTAGACCTTGGATACAACCAGATCCAGTTCAACGATAAGGTTGCTAAGGAAGATTACCGCCGCCAGAGAAATTCCTTCGGGAAAAACGATGTGTATGAAGCCAGTCTGATTTTTGAATATAACTTCTTTCCGGTAAATAACGAACAGAAAAGTATGGTAAGTCCTTATATTTTCGGTGGGGTGGGTGCTCTGATGTTCGACGCTCCAAAGGCAACCATGATGAACGACTTCCGGCGTGATGCGGACGGCGTGGCACTGGCTCCGATCAATGAGCTGGATTTTACCACTACGCCGGTCTATTCAACAGGCAAGAAAACCACCATGAATATTCCCTTCGGTGTAGGATTGAAGTATAAGTTTAACTATAACTGGGGTATTTTTGCAGAAGCAACGTTCAGATATACCCTGACCGATCAGCTGGACTACAGCAGAATTCTGGATAAAGACGTTATCGCCACTTATAACGGGGATATCCTGAGCCCTGCTACCGGCGGTTCCCTTCTTCAGACAGGTGCCTATTATGTAGTATCCAAAGAGCGTGAAGCTGCTCTTACGAGAGATAGAAATATAGGAGATCTCAGATCCAAAGACTGGATCAATACGGTAAGTCTGGGGCTGACCTACTCATTCGGAAGACCTCCGTGTTATTGTGATTAATTATGTCATTGATAAAAGATAAAATAGATCCGGATCATTTACCGAAACACGTCGCCATTATCATGGATGGCAACGGAAGATGGGCAAAATCCCGTGGTGAACAAAGAACATTCGGGCACAGGAATGCCATTGATGCAGTAAGAAATGCTATTAATGCATGCAATGAAGTTCATATCCCTTATCTAACGCTGTATACCTTTTCTTCGGAAAACTGGAACCGGCCTGCTGAGGAAGTAAACACCCTGATGAATTTGCTGGTGGAAACCCTCCTGCTGGAAGCAGAAGAAATTTTCAGCAAAGGCCTGCGGATGCATGTCATCGGCAACCTGGAAAAACTGCCGTCGCTCGTGAAAGACCAGCTTTTGCGGGTGGTGGAACTGACCAAAGAAAACACAAAAGGCAATCTGGTACTGGCCATCAGCTATGGGGCGCAGAATGAAATCCTGAATGCCGTTAAAAATATAAGCCAAGACGTAAAAGAAGGCAGGGTAGATGTAGAAGGTATTGATGAAAAATTATTCGAAGACTATCTCTATACAAAAGACTTTCCTCCTGTAGATCTGTTGATCAGAACCAGTGGTGAAATCAGAATCAGCAACTTCCTCCTTTGGCAGATCGCCTATGCAGAACTGCAGTTTTTAGATGTTCTGTGGCCGGACTTCACAAAAGATATTTTCTTCCAGTGTATTGTAAACTATCAAAACAAGGAAAGAAGATTCGGGATGACCGGCGAACAAATAAAAATCCAGTAAATTTTAAGAAAAGAAAGACTACGATAAAAAATGAAGTTTAGATTATTACCCATCATTATGTTTGTTGCCTCTGCACATTTTTATGGACAGGTAACCCCGCAGGACAGCACACAGGTGAGCAATTCTGTACATGCAGAAAACCAGGCAGGAACATACACTCTGAAAGACATCGTTGTAGATGGGGTTAAAAAATATACACCAGCCCAGATCCTGAGGTTTACAGGCCTTGTGAAAGGGGAAACGGTAGATATTCCGGGGCAGAAGATAAGCAATGCTGTAAAAAAACTTTGGGACACCCAGTCTTTTTCTGAGGTGGAAGTATATGTACAGAGCATTGAGGGCGAAACCATTGTCTTAAGATTTTACCTTCAGGACCTTAAAGATCTTGGAGAAGTGAAATTTACGGGAAAAGGAATCAGCAAATCCAAAAATGAAAAACTGGCAAAGGATAACAACCTCAAGCCGGGAACCAAAATTACCCAGAACTTAATTTCAAGTCTTAAAACGAACATCCCGAAAGATTACGTTAAAAAAGGATTTGCCGATGCCAAAATTACCATTCAGGATAAAGTGAATGCAGGAGATCCGAACCTTGTAGACTGGACCATCAATGTAGATAAAGGAAAGAGAATCAAAATCGACCATATCGAGTTTGAAGGCAATCAGGCTGTTTCAGACAGAAAACTCAGGAAAAAGGCGTTCAAGGAAACCAAGCAGAAAAGATTCGGAATCGGTGGGATCCTCAAGTCTTCCAAGTTCATTGAAGGAAAATATCAGGAAGACAAACAGAACCTGATCAATTACTACAACTCTTTGGGATACAGAGATGCTAAAATTGTTGCAGACTCCGTATGGAGAAACAAAAGAAACAATTATGAAATCGATGTAAAGCTGAACGAAGGGAAGCAATATTATATCGGTGACATCACGTTTACCGGGAATACGGTATATGCTACAGATTATCTTCAGCGACTATTAGGATACAAAAAAGGAGATATTTACGATGCCGTAGGTTTCAACAAAAAAGTGGGAGAAGACGGTGGTAAGGAAGACGATTCCGATATCAAGTCCATTTATATGAACAACGGTTACCTGTTCTCTAATGTAACACCGGTTGAAAAATCAGTGAACGGTGATAAGGTTAATCTTGAAATCCGTATCAATGAAGGCGAAAAGGCAACCTGGAACAAAGTAACGTGGGAAGGGAATACCACTACCCATGACCATGTGATCCTGAGAGCTTTGAGGACGAAGCCGGGAAATCTTTTTGCAAAAAGCGATATCAAGAGAACCTACTTCGATCTGGCCGGAATGCAGTTCTTTGATCCGCAGCAGGTGGGCCAGGACATCCAGCCGAACCAGCAGGACAATACCGTGGATATCAACTGGAAGCTCGTAGAAAAAGGATCTTCTCAGGTACAGCTCCAGGCCGGTTACGGAGGTAACAGTTTTATCGGAACATTAGGTCTTACCTTTAACAACTTCTCGCTTAGGAATTTCCTGAAATTCAAAGACTTCAAACCGGTTCCTCAGGGAGACGGGCAGACTTTATCACTTCAGGCGCAGGCAGGGCAATATTTCCAGAATTACGGAGTATCATTCACAGAGCCATGGCTGTTCGGAACGAGGCAAACCTCGCTTTCAGTAAGCTTGAATAATTCAAGGGTAAGATATTCTGATGTAGACGGATCTGCCAGAACACTTAATATTTTCTCCGCTTCTGCCGGGTTAAACAGGTTGTTGAAGTGGCCGGATGATTATTTTTCCCTGTATACGGGACTTCAGTTCCAGAAGTATGACTTTAATAATTATCCTTTTGATTTCGGAGGAGTTACGGAAAATTACGGTTCTGCAAATAACTTCAGTATCAACTTAGGGTTAAGCAGGAACTCTGCGGGGATCGATCCGATATTCCCGACTTCAGGTTCCAATCTAGACCTTTCACTGAAGCTGACTCCGCCTTACTCGTTATTTAATAACAAAGACTATTCCACATTATCGCCTACGGATAAATATAAGTGGATGGAATTTTATAAAGTAAAATTCAAAGCGGATATCTATAATGAAATCGTTGGAAAACTCGTATTGAGATCTTCTGCAGAAATGGGCTTCATGGACGGATACAACAAGCAGCTGGGCGCTCCGCCGTTTGAAAGATTCTATGTAGGAGGTACCGGGCTCTTCGGTGGGCGTTATGACGGTAGGGAACTTATTCCGTTGAGAGGATATGAAAATGCTTCTACCTACGGAGGAACTTCTGAAGATATTACCCCGCTTGGAGGAGGTACTATTTACAACAGATTTACGTTAGAATTAAGATACCCGATTTCACTCAACCAGACGGCAAAAATTTATGCCCTTACCTTTGCAGAAGGAGGGAATGTCTGGAATTCATGGGGAAATTACAACCCATTCCAGCTGAAAAGATCGGTAGGGGTCGGCGTAAGAGTATACATGGGAGCATTCGGATTGATCGGATTTGATTTTGCTTACGGATTTGATAAGCCTATCGGAGCAACAGAACCTTCAGGATGGAAAACACACTTCCTGATGAACCAATCGTTATAATTCATTCTATGAAAAACCTGAAATTTGTTTTCACATTCGTTGTCCTCTTTTCTTTTGGTATCATCAGTGCCCAGAAAGTAGGCGTTGTAGATACCGAGTACATACTGAATAAAATGCCTCAGTATAAAGAAGCGGAAGCAAGGCTGAACGCACAGATTGACACCTGGCAGTCTGAACTGCAGAATCTGCAGTCTGAATATGAACGCAAGCGATCAGCTTTCGAAAGCGAAAAGGTTCTTCTTATCGGGGATCAGCTGAAACTGAGGGAAAAAGAAGTGATGGATCTTGAAAAAAACATTAAAACCACCACCAGCTTACGCTTTGGAGCTACCGGGGAGATCAAAAAGCTCAGGACCAATCTGGTACAGCCTTTTCAGGACCAGATCTGGGGAGCCATCAAGACCATGGCTGAAAAGAACGGCCTGGCAATGGTGCTGGATAAGACCAGTAACAATGTGATTTTCCTTCAGAAAAGATCAGATTACTCAGACAAGGTACTGGATATCCTTTTAAAAGATACCGACAAAAAAGAAAAAACAAAAACCAAGAAATAAAAGTTTAACTTTTATTACATTTACAGATCTAAAAAACAAATTAAATTATTTATTTACCCATTATGAAAAAATTAAGTGTATTATTTGCAGCGGTAATGATGGTTGTATCGGTAGGTATGGCAAAAGCTCAAAAAATTGCTACTTT